>DUEF01000219.1 GCA_011176555.1 Caldilineae bacterium | reverse complement strand
CCTTGAACGCCCGGCCATTGAGCTGTTTCAAGACCTGTGGCGACTCTCCCCCGTGCAACTGCGCCAGATCCAGGCCAGTTTGGGCGAGAATCTGACGGATGGATTTCAGGGATTCGTTGACGAAGACGCCGACGGTTCGAAGGTGGGCGGACAGAGGCCTGTCCTGAGTGAAACCGAAGGATCGGAGATCGGAAAGAATACCTGCGATTCGAGCAGGAGCGACGTATCGGGACGATTTGGGATAACAAATGAAGCCCAGGAAATCAGCGCCGGCATCGATGGCGATGCCGGCGTCTTTCAGGTTGGTTATGCCGCAGATCTTGACTTGTGGCATGGCGTCATCCGGTTCAGGCGGGAACCGGGAAGTCAGTCAACATCGCCTTGACCTCACCGGCAATGCGCCGGCCGAGTTCCTGGTCCTCGGGCGCTCGTAGTATCTCGACCATCCAGCGCGTCATCTGCCGGAATTCCTCAACACCCAAACCGCGCGTGGTCATGGCCGGTGAGCCCAGGCGGATGCCGCTGGGATCGTTGGGTTTGCGCTCGTCGTAGGGAAGCAGGTTCTTGTTGACAGTGATGCCGGCGCGCCCCAGCGCGTCCTCGGCCACACCGCCGCCGATGCCGAAGGGCGTCACATCCACCAACACCAGGTGGTTGTCAGTGCCGCCCGACACCAGACGCAGGCCGTTCGCCTTCAGTTCATCGGCCATTGCCTGCATATTGTCGATGATAGCCTGCGCATAGGCCGTGAACTCAGGGCGCAGCGCCTCGCCAAAGGCCACAGCCTTGCCAGCGATCTGATGCAGGAGCGGGCCACCCTGGAGTCCGGGGAAGACCGCCTTGTCCACCTTACGCGCCAATTCCGCCTTGCTGAGGATCAGGCCGCCGCGCGCGCCGCGCAGGGTTTTGTGAGTGGTGGATGTGACCAGATCGCAATAGGGGACCGGGTCCGGGTGCAGTTTGGCGGCCACGAGACCGGCAATATGGGCCATGTCCATCATCAAAATGGCGTCCACCTCATCGGCGATGGCTCGAAGCGGCTCAAATTCGATTTTGCGGGGGTAAGCGCTGGCTCCCACCAGAATCATGCGCGGTCGCACTTCCAATGCCAGTTCTCGGATGGTGTCGTAATTCAACATTTCCGTCTCGCGTTCCACCCCATAGGCATGGAACTCGTAGGTTTTGCCGCTGACATTGAAGCGAGCGCCGTGGGAGAGATGCCCGCCATGATCCAATTTCATGCCCAGCACGCGGTCGCCCGGTTTGAGCACGGCCATGTAGGCGGCTTCATTGGCGGGGGAGCCGGCATGAGGCTGGACATTGGCGTGTTCGGCGCCGAAGAGTTGTTTGGCCCGGTCGATAGCCAGTTGCTCGATTTGATCGGCGAATTCGCAGCCGCCGTAATAACGAGCGCCGGGCAAACCTTCGGCGTATTTGTTGGTGAAGACAGAGCCCATCGCCGCCAGTACAGCTTCGCTGACATAGTTTTCAGAGGCGATCAGCTCGATATGGTCCTGCTGGCGTCGGCGCTCACGTTCGATGATGTCGAACACGGTCGGATCCGATTGACGTAAAGCCTCGCGCGGGTCGGGCGATTCGTGCCAGGGGAGAAGGGTTTTAAGGGGGGGCTGATTTGACATGACGCTTTCCTTTGGTTTGAGTGTTTGATTGGGTCAGTTTATCTCTTCAACGAACAAAAATCAAGGATTAAGAGGCCACAGGAAGCGACTCTTAATCCTTACACTTGATCCTTAACTTTTCAGGCGGGCCTGTGTTTTCACCCACTGCCGGTCGCGTCGGCGCGACTGGAGGCGGGGTTCGGATCAAGACACAGGGTTTCGTCCATCGCCACATCAATTTCTTCATACAATTCGTGTGCAACGGCTTCTGAAATGACGCCCTCGCGTTGCAAATCCAAAATGGCTGCGCGTTGTGTTCGCAGCACTTCACGCTGGGTGGAGTGAATGATCTTTTCGACGACTTGGGGGTTGGCGGTGGCGAATTCGGTGAGTTTGGTTTGCAGCCTATCGATGCGTTGGGTAAGTTGTGCGCTGACAACTTCCCAGGCATGCGGATCCACAACGCCGGCATTGTGCAGCTCACTCAACCGTTGTCTGGCAGCACGCGCCGCCAGCAAACGCCCCTGGATTTGTTCGTAGTCCAGTTCCGCTTGGGGACGCCCGACCAGCCCCAGGCGGTTCAATAGTCCGCCGATGGTGGTCGCCTGCACGAGCAGCGTGAACAGAACGACGCCAAAGGTCATGTTGATCAGGATATCTCGGTTTGGAATATCACGGCTCAGGCTGAGCACAAGCGCGAGGCTCACCGCCCCGCGTAATCCGCCCCAGAACAAAACATGTTGGTATTTGAACGAGACTTTTTCGTGACTGAATAGATTGTTGATCAAGCTTAAACCGTAAACGGAGACGCCCCGCGCCAGGAGAACGGCCCCGACCGCAGCGATGATCAGGAAAAACCCAGAAACGAGGGAGCTGAATTGCACTTCCATGCCTATCAGGATAAAGATGATGCTGTTGGCCAGAAAGGCGACATACTCCCAGAAGTTGATGAGCACCATACGGGTCGTGGGCGACATTGTGCCCGAACTGCGCATGCCGACAATGATGCCGGCCATGACGACGGCCAGAACGCCGCTCAAGTGAAAACTCTCGGCCAGCACATAGGAACCATAAGCGATAACCGTGCTTACCGTGACTTCGATCAGGTGGTCGTCGATCAAAGAGAAGACGCGGTCGCCGACGATGCCAAATACCACGCCGATAGCGACACCCCCCAAGGCTACACGAATGAACTCAAAAACGCTTTTCCCGATAAAGTCGACCACATTGGCATCGATCGCACCACCGCCGTGCGCAGTGACATCTGCGACAAAGAGAACGCTAACGATGATATGGAAGATGACGATGGTTGTGCCGTCGTTGAAAATACTTTCAGATTCCACCAGCGTCGCCAACCGCCTGGGCGCGCCCAACGTCTTAAAGAGTGATACGACTGCAACCGGGTCGGTGGCGGCGATGAGCGCGCCGAAAACCAGCGCCGTTTGCCATCCGATCTGGGGAGACAATATATCCAGCGTGCCGCCTACAAGAAAAGTGACGATGAGAACACCGGGAATCGCCAACAGTAAGACCGGCCCCAATACCTGACGCAGGATCTTGACCTCGATGTGCAACGCTGCCTCGAAGACCAGGGGCGGCAGGATGATCAGTAAGATGATTTCCGGCGTCAGTTCGAAATGCAAAGCATCCTGGAAAGAGAGGAGCAGCCCCACCAACACCAGCACCACAGTGTAAGGAACGCGAATCCGCCGGGCGAGAACCGCCACCACAGACACGATAAGGAGGAGTTCGACAATGGTTAGTTCAAAAGACAAGAGCGCTTCCATAAATCCTCCAGGCAGAACCATGGAATCGGCTTTCCACTTACGCCGTGACCACCAAGCCCTTCTCTGTTTCTCCACAGATGAAAGACAAGAATCTTGCTAATCTGAGCAATCTGCGGATGTTTTTGATGCTGATGGTCACTCTCGCGGGCGACCTTGGTAGTCACCTTGTATCGTCAAGAACCAAAGTATAACATGGCGGTGGTTCGGATGACAATCGACGGAGGCGTCCCAGCCAGGTTCAAGTTACGTTTTTCCATCTACACGCATGAGCGTACGCCAACAGACGGAAGCCATAGCGGCTGACGATGGGTTGGCTCATGGGGTTGGCGTCGATGGTGAGAAAGCGCCGTCCGCGGCGGATCGCCTCCTGGACGCGCGCGGCGAGCAGGGCGGTGTACAGACCGCGACCACGGTATTGCTCCAGGGTGGAGCCACCCCACAGACCGGCGAAGTCGCTGTTGGCGTTGTAGTAGGTCCAACCGGCGCAGGCGGGTGTATCGTCGACATAGGCCACGTACACGCTGAGCAAGCCGGGAATCTGCAAGTGAGCGCGCAATCGCCCCTGAATCCGATCAAAATCCCCACCCCACACCTGCTCCTCGACCCGCCTGACATCATCCAACCCCTCCGGCCGCGTGACCGGTCGTACATCGACGTTGGGGGACGGTAGAAGGGTGGCGGGCGCATCATGCACATCCAGCACCATCACCGCATCTGTGTCTTCCAGTTCAAAACCGCTGTCTAGCAGCCGTTTGAGTAGATCGCTGGGTTTATCGTGGTCGTAGACTTTCCATTCGAAGGACAGTTGTCGTTGCGAGAAGAAGTCGATTTGCTCCTGGATAGCGCCATCGGCATTTGTTTTGTTGAGATGGCTGTACAAAACAAAGCTGGGGTTGGATGGCGTTCCTACGTAGCGCACCACGTGAGCGCACACATCTCTGCGCATATCGGGGAATGTAACATTGCGGCGCTCCTGGGCGTCGAACAGAGCGAGAATTTCTTGATTGTTCATGATGGGTGGCTATCGGTGCGCCTGAGCGCCTCAGCGGTTCCGGCGATTTTTTCGTCATTTCTCCCCTATTTTGTCATATCCCTGGGGCAGATACAACTTATCGAGTTTCTGATTATCTCTCATAACAACACACGGCCACGGGGGCTTCAGCGCAACGAATTTCGGCTACGCGAGCCTCTTAGCGACTTGCCCCGAATTTGAAACGCACCCAACTCGTTCCAAAAACTTGCCCAATCCCGCGACGCCTGCTATACTTCTTTATCGTTGCTGGGGGATCGTATAATTGGCAGTACGGGTGACTCTGGATCACTTAGTCGGGGTTCGAATCCCTGTCCCCCAGCCTCTCCAGGAAAAGCCCCCGGTCACTGCCGGGGGTTTTTTATTTTGCTCAACATGCTCTCACCACGCTGCCGTCGGTCATGTACTCGCCGGCATGGTCGCTAACGTCTCCGATCACGGCATAAGCGCCGTTGTTGCGCACTTGACGCGGGCCGCGGCTCATTGTAGTGTATCGTTGCCCATCGATCCGATGAAAAGCCATACGCACCGGCAGCCCTTTTGACCAAGTTTCGCCTATCAGCCCGATGTTTCAATGTTGGGTGACGGACAGGAGCAATCAACATGACTTACACGCAAACCTCCGGCATCATCACCGCCACCGTGGCCAATGTACGCAGTGGGCCAGGTACAGAACATCCTGTCATCGGACAGGCCTTACAAGGTGAATCCTACATCATTACCGGGCGCAATGCGCCGGGAGACTGGTACCAAATCGCTGGTGTCAATAATCAACTTGGCTGGGTGTATGGCGAACTTTTAGCCGTGCAAGACGCCCGCGCCGACATTCCCGTTGTCGGGCCGGCAGCGCCGCCGCCACCGCCGGTACACATTCAGGGCTGGAAAGGCGAATACTTCCCGAATCAGGATTTGCAAGGATCTCCCCTGGTCGTGCGCGACGATCCCGACATCAACTTCCACTGGGGCGGGGCCTCCCCCGCGCCGGGCCTGGCCGGAACCAACTTTTCGGTGCGCTGGACTCGCACGCTGTATTTTGAGGGCGGCGATTACACCTTTTACGCCACGGCCGATGACGGCGTTCGGGTCAAGCTGGATGGCTGGGGCGTCATCGATCAGTGGCGTGTGAGCTCCGCTCAAACTTACTCGGGGACATTCAAGAATGTTGGCGCCGGCAATCACACGATCACAGTGGAATATTTCCAGGCAGGCGGAGACGCCCTCGCACATGTCTGGTGGGAACGACGGGGTGAAGGCGGCGCGGATCGGAGACCGTCTGGCAATGTTTGGCATGCTGAGTATTTCAACGACATTCACTTACAAGGCTCGCCCTTGGTCATTCGCGAGGAAACCAATCTGGATCATAATTGGAGTCTCGGTTCTCCCGATCCCCTCGTTCCTGGCGACAATTTTAGTGCTCGCTGGACGCGACAGGCCTATCTCGAAGGCGGCATCCACAAATTTTACGCCTACGTCAGTGATGGCGTACGGGTGTATGTCGATGGCCGGGCGATCATCGACGAATGGCATGACGCCGACGGCGCGCCCACTTACATCGGCCAGTTTGATAGTGTCGGCGGCGGCACGCACACCGTCATCGTCGAAT
>DUEF01000218.1 GCA_011176555.1 Caldilineae bacterium | reverse complement strand
TGTGTTTTGCTCCTTTGCAAAATGATTAGTTTGTCGTCCAGAAACAACCTCCGGGAGGTGGTGGCCGCTAAGGCCCCGACAAACGAAGTGGCGTTGGTCACCTCCCGGAGGTTGAATCAGGAAGTTATTCTTAGACGGTTACTGAGTTTGTCGGTTTAGTTTGTCGGTTTATGGATCGCAAGATCGCCGAGCAGACCGGCGTATCGATCCACGAAAGCGATTTGTTGGTCCAAAAGCTGGCGCCACAGATCGTGGTGGGGATGATCTGGCTCCGCCAGCTTTGCCTGATACCAGGCCATCGATCGTTCGAGACCATGCGCGACGAAGTGCATGCGCGCATCTTCGGTGCGGCGCACCCGCCCTTGCTCTAGCAGGTAGTCGTCGATGCCAACTGTGGCGGGGGGAGCGCCTTCCCGGCGCAAGCGCAGCGCCAGTGCCTCCACAGCCGCGAGTTCGACCTGGCGCAGCTCGCGCAGGAATGCGGCGAAATCGACTTCGGGGCGGCGGGCCAGAAGGTAGTCGCACAAGGCGACCCAGGTCGAACGAAAACGGAGGTTGTTGATCAGATCGTCGGTGGTTCGTTTAGGCATGGTCGAATCCGGGCAGGCCCCATTCGAGGGACTCGTGTGGCGGCAGATCGGCGGGTAGATGGTGTGCAAACAAGCGGAAGTGCTCGACTTGGAAAACCCGTCTCTGCACATCGGCGGGCAGCACGCTGAACGTGCCCTGGGGGTTGTGTTGCGAACGATGGCAGCGCCAGGCTTCGATGCGGGCATCGACGGAATCGGTGCAATCGATCGTGCAGTGGATGTGCTCGGGCGAATCGATGTGGAAGGGCAGTTCCTGGCCATTGAGTTTGATGCGATAATCGCGAAAGCCGGGAATCAGATCGAAAACTTCCTCGGGGATGGCGCGCACGTAAAACTTCGGGGTCGCCCAAATGGGCCCGAGGTCAGGGCGATAGGCCGGGTCGGCGGCGGCGTGGAAGGCGGCGATAACGCGCTGGTGCACACCGATATGGTCGGGATGAGGATAGGTGCCGTGTTCAGGATGGCTGAAGAGGATGTGGGGGCGAAACTGGCGGATGATCGGCGTCAATTGCGCCACCGCTTCAGGCTCGGGCACTGTGCTCACCCCGCCATCGGGCCAGTCCAACCAGCGCAGGTGGCGGACGCCCAGCGCCCGGCGCGAGCACTCCAGCTCATCAGTGCGGACGGACGCCAACGTCTCGGTCGTGGCGCAGTCATCGCAGAAGATGGTCGCGGCTTCGCCGCGCGTGGCGCAAACGAGAGTGATGTCAGCGCCGTTGTGGCCATATTTCGCCAGCGTGCCCCCGACGCCGATTTCGTCGTCAGGGTGGGCGAAGATGCTGAGGATGCGGAGAGTCTCATTCATGTGGGAGATTATACAACGCGCGGCGCTGAGGTGGAAGGTTGCGAAAAACACCCGCGCGCCTCTCTCATTGCTCTGGCGGTGGGGGGAGTGTACAATGGAGCATCTTTTTCTGGCAGGAGACCTTTATGAACCAATCGCAACCCAACACAGAACAAGCCACCCTCGGCGGCGGCTGTTTCTGGTGCCTCGAAGCTGTTTATGCTGAACTGCGTGGCGTGCACTCGGTCGTTTCGGGGTACGCCGGCGGTTCGACGCCGAATCCGACCTATCATCAGGTCACGACCGGACGCACCGGGCACGCCGAAGTCGTGCAGATCACCTTCGATCCTGAAATCATCTCTTTTCGAGACATCCTGCAAGTCTTTTTCACTATCCACGACCCCACCACCTTGAACCGGCAGGGCGCAGATGTGGGGACGCAGTATCGCTCGGCCATTTTTTACCACACTGAAGAGCAACGAGAGATCGCCACAGCGGTCATCGCCGAGATGGAGGCCGCCGATCTTTGGGGGAAGCCCATCGTGACGGAAGTGACGCCGCTGGAGGTTTTTTATGTCGCCGAGGACTATCATCAGGATTATTACGCAAACAACCATGACCAGCCCTACTGCCGGGTGGTGATTGCTCCCAAACTGGCAAAGGCGCGCGCGAAATTCCAGGCAAGGCTGCGCTAGCAACGTCATGTCGAACGGGTGTGAGACTTCTCGCTGTCAAGTGCACTCAGGGGGCTATCTCCTCCCTCCGGTCGTCGATAGGACGCGCTTCAGGAATAGTCGTCATGCTAAAATACGTCGATTACGCCCAATATTATGACCACTTCCATCGCGGTGCGATAGCCGATTTCGGGTTCTATCTCGACTACGCCCGCCAGTACGGCTCCCCTGTGCTCGAATTGGCGTGCGGCACAGGGCGATTGCTGGTCCCGCTGGCTGAAGCGGGCATCGAGATGACCGGCGTCGATTTGTCCGAGAATATGCTGGCGGTGTGCAGGCAGAAGGTCGAGCGCAGACAATTGGCCGGACGAGTGAACCTGGTGCACGCCAGCATGGTCGATTATGAACTCTCGCGCAAGGATTTTGCCCTGGCCTTCATCGCTTTTCGTTCTTTCATGCACCTGTACAGCCAGCAGGATCAACTGGCGTGTTTGCGACGTACGTACGAATATCTCCGACCCGGCGGCGCGCTTATCATCGACCTCTTTTCGCCCATCTACAAACTGCTGGCGCAGGAACCCGACCAGCCTTTCTCCGTGCGCGAGAAGTCCGATCTGCCCAATGGTCATCATCTCATTCGCAAAGATCGTTTTCTCAAGAACGATCCCGTGCTCCAAATCCAATACGCTGAGTTGCGTTTCGAGGAATACGATAGCGAGGGCGCACTGGTTGCTGAACGCACGATTCCCCTCAGCATGCGCTACACATTTCGTTACGAGATGCAGCTACTGTTGGAAAAAGTCGGTTTCGAAGTCGTCGAGTTCTTCCGGGATTACGACAAGAACTCCTTCGATGGCGTCGGCGAAATCATCGTCGTTGCACAGAGACCACGTTGAAACTGGAGCATGTCTTGGTCATGAACGGGGAGAATCGAGTATAATGCGAACCAGCACATGACCAAACATGTGGTTTCCCCCATTTTGTATCGCATGTCTTCTCACCAGTTTCCCCCAAAACAATCCCCTTTTTACCGTTTTCAACTGTTGTTTTTGCCCTGGTTGTTGGCGCTGATGATTTTCATGCTGCTTGGTTGCCAAGCGCAGGGGGGGGAGAGTAAATCGGCAGTTGCGGCCGAAGAGACAACTGCGCCGAAAGTCGGGGCCACGAAACTGCCGGCGACATACACGCCGACACCGGCGGGGACGGTGAACCCCACGGCAGTGACCACAACCACAGCCACAAAGACGCCATCCGTCGTTGACGCTGCTTCGGCCATGAGCACACCGACGGCGGTCGTTCCTCAGGCCCGCCCTCCCGGCCCCACAGTCTCCCCCGATCTGGCTTGCGAATACGCCAAAATCGGACGTAACCAATTTCTGTCCAACATCGCCGCCCGGCAGGGCGTGTCCGTCGCTGATATCGCCGAACACAGCGGTATCGAGAATCCCGACTTGGTGGGCGTGGGCCAGGGCATCATCATTCCTCACCCAGCGAAACACTACACCCCGGACGATATCCTACTCCCGGATAGCGAGTTGATCTACGGCCTCGGTTATGTGGATTTCGACATCCACGAGTTTGTCGGTAGCCAACCCGGCTATCTGGCTTCGTTCAGCATGGTGAATGAGTTCGGTGAAACATGGACGGGGGCCGACATCATCGAGCGGGTGGCGTTACGTTTCAGCGTGGGGCCCCGCGTGTTGCTGGCTCTGATGGAAGCCCGCAGTGGTTGGGTGACCAATCCCGAGCCCAGCGCCTATGAGATCGAGCGACCGGTGGGGCATCGAGGCGGCCCAGGGAATCTGTTGATTCAATTGGAATGGGCGGCCAATGAACTGAACAAGGGCTTCTACGGCTGGCAAGATCGAGGCGAGACCGCGATTCGTTTTCGCGATGGCGTGATCGCTCGCGGCGCGCCGGGCCTCAATCCGGGCACGGTGGCGATCCAGCGCGTCCTGGCCAGAGACAGCAATTACGCCGATATCGAAGCGGAATTAACCGCCTTCAGCGCTGCTTATGAGCGCTTGTTCGGTGACCCCGACCAGTACGACGCCGGGCCTGTGCTCCCTGCCGGACTGGAGCAGCCCGACCTGCAATTGCCCTGGGCGAAGGGCGAAATGTGGTATCTGAGCGGGGGGCCGCACGGCGGTTGGGGCAGCGGCAGCGGTTGGGCGGCGTTGGACTTCGTGCCGGAAGACGCTGTGCCCGGCGGCTGCATCCCCTCCGACAGTTGGGCGACGGCGGCCGCTTCCGGGCTAGTCGCCCGCAACGACCGAGGAGAAGTGTTGATCGATCTGGACGAGGATGGCGATGTGCGTACAGGTTGGGTGCTGCAATACCTGCATACCACCGACCGCGTGGCCGCAGGGGAGACGCTGGCCGCAGGGGACCCCGTCGGCCGGCCCGCCTGCGATGGCGGAGCCGCCATTAGCACGCACTTGCACATCGCCCGTCGTTACAATGGTCTCTGGGTGGCCGCCGCTGGCCCCGTTCCCTTCGATCTGGGCGGGTGGCAGGCAACGGGCGGGTTTGCGTACGAAGGTGGGATGATTGGCCCGGACGGGGAAGAGCGCACCGCATGTGAATGCCGGGATGAAGCGGTGAACGGGCTGTCTTGGTGACCCGACGCCACCGCTTTTTTGTTATCAGAACCTCAGTTCGGAGATATGAGGAGGAAAGCATCCCTTCGGCAAGCTCAGGACGTAGCCTGAGTGGGCGATAGCCCGTATCGAAGGGTGTTTTCCGGGGTGATCGCACCCTTCGATATGTGACCTGCGGTCACCACTCAGGATGCTAACTCCGAACTGAGGTCAATACCCAATATCCGATTCAATACGCCTGACCCCGACCACCGAGCCGTTCCACGTGCACGGGGTCATAACAATCGCCGAAGCGGGTTTTGGGCATGGTGGCTTTCTTGGCCATCAGTTCCTTGTACTCGTCATCATCCACCATGGCGACGATACGGGCGATGCTGGATTCGCCATCGACGAAGCGCCAGGGGAAACAACCCACCTGCACGCGGCGGTTCACCACTAAGTCGATATCACCGCCAACGCATTCGGCGTGAATGATGCCCTTGGGGAACATCCAGATGTGCATCATCTGGTACATGTCGGGCGTGAAAATTTCAGTCAGGGGCTTGCCGTATTTTTGGCGGAAATGAGCGTCCGCCTGTTCGGTCTGCGCGGGCATCCAATCCCTGATTTTCGTGTTCATGGGATGATCGGCGCTGCCGCAATCCACGCCGATCCATTTGATCTTTTTCTCTTCGCACCAGCTCGCGAAGCGAGCATCAGGCCCGGGGTGCATGACCATGTAGCGCACTTCGTTGCCGTAAGGCTGGTCCCAGCCGAAGTGGTGGTAACCGGTGTGAATAATCAGGATGTCGTTTTCCCGCACTTCGACCCGCTCCTCGATCATCTCCGGGGTGTAGATGTCGTAATC
>DUEF01000217.1 GCA_011176555.1 Caldilineae bacterium | reverse complement strand
GGGATTGGCGTAGGTTCACCGGGGCGCTGGTGATATTGGGTATTGGATATTTCATCTTCTTTTTGCTGATCAGCCAATACCCAATACCAAGTAGCCAATATCAGAATATCCTTACTCTTTGCTCTTTTCAATCATCCCATTTTTCGTCAGCACTTTGACTTCTGTGAATCCGAGCGAACGCAGGTGGTTCTCGAAGTACATCTGCCCGAACAGGGTCGCCATGTCCAGGATGCCGGATTCCAGCGCGCCCTGTTCGAGTGCTTGTTTGCCCTTTTTCAACGTTTCCGCCTGCAATGCCGGATCTGAGCCCACGAGGATGGATTTTTCGTAGCTGACGATGCGGGTTTTGTCGAAGTCGATGCTGGTGGAGAGGATTTCCGGTTCGGGCAGATAGAGTTGCACGCGTGTGCCGTCGATCCAGATGTCTTCATCGCTGAGTTTGCTCAGGTCGAAACCGGCTTTGACCTCGCCGTACATGAGCATGAGCACTTCTTCTTTCACGCCGAGATGTTTGCGGATGTCGTCGGGCACGCGTTCGTTGGGGATGTCGGCTACGGCGGGGAATTCAACGGTGGCCAGCTCGGCCAGGGGGCGTAAGCTGAGCACGCTGACGACGGGCGGTCGTGGCGTGGGGGTGGGCGCAGGCGTGGGGGTCAAACCCAGCAGGTCGGGCAGAACGAGCCTGCCCAGCAGGCCCAGAACGAGTATCAGGGCGATTCCCGCGCCGAAGGCGAAGTATTTGCCGCAGCCGCCGCTGCCGGAGCTTGCAGGCGCAGACTCGGCGGGGGGCGCTGCGACTGGGACGGTTTCCTCGATGGCCGGAGCCGGTTCGCTGCTTTCTGTTTTGCTGTCTAGTTCGTTCATAAGGGGCTTTCCGGTAAAAATGTTTCCTTGATGATCACTTTGATGTCGGTGAATCCCAATGACCCCAGGAGCCTTTCAAAGTAGATGATGCCGTTCTCTTCCGCTTTTTCGAGGATGCCTTGTTCTTCAGCCCAATCGAGCAGGCGGCGCTCCGCCAGGACCCTGGCAGTGCTTTCCAGGTATTGGTCGGGTTTGACCAGGAAGCCGGTGTCACGTTCGTAGACCAGGGTTTCTTCGTTGTCCAGCCTGCTGTAGAAGATTTCAGGCGGCGGCAGGGTCAGAAGCACGCGATCACCTTGCACCCAGACATCCAGTTCCTCGATTTCGCTGAGATCGAAACCGGCGACGACCTCCCCTTTGGCGATGAGGAGGATCTTGTCGTTGCCGAAGATGCGGGTCCAGAGATTATCGGGCTCCTTCTCTTCATCGACGACCACCTGCATCACGTATTCGACTGTTTCGAGGCGGCCCAATGTCTTGATTTCGCTGAGGGTGATGCGGGGCGTGGGGGTGGCAGTGGGCGTCGGGGTCGGGGAGGCGGTGGGCGTGCTGGTGGGGCCAGGCGTGTTGGTCGGGGTGGGTGTGGCGGTCGGAGGTTGTGTAGGGATGGGCGTGGGCCAGGGTTTGGTGGGGGAGGGGATGGCGGTCGGTTCCGCCTGCGCAGTTCGGGCCTGGATGACGCCGTGGGCCACAAAAGCCGTAGCCACGATAGCGACTACCAGGAGAATAACGATCTGCCACACGGGCCATTTGCTTTGGTTCATGAGTCAGGGTTAAGGAATGAATGCAGTGGGAACGATTTCCAATCTCAATATACGCTATTTGCGGGCTGTAGGTTTCACGCACACTCGATTGTAGCATATAAGCACTACTTATGATCCACTGGCCCGGCCATCCAACACCGCCATCGTCAGGCGAGAGATGCAAACCAGGCGCTTCTGCTCGTCCGTAATCCGTATTTCCCAGACATGGTTCTTGCGCCCGACCCGGATTGCTGTCACCACCCCGCTGACGACGCCCGAGCGCACGGGCCGCAGATGGTTGGCGTTGATCGCCAGGCCTACGGCCTGTTGGCGGGGGAAATCGATGCACAAAACCGAGGCGACGCTGCCCAGGGTCTCGGCCAGGAGCACGGACGCGCCGCCATGTAGCAGGCCCATCGGCTGGCGGGTGCGCTCATCCACTGGCATGGTTGCGGCCAGGTAATCTTCACCGATCTCGGTGAATTCGATGCCCAGATGGCTGACCGCGGTGTTGGCGCTCATCTGGTTCAGCGCATCGAGGCTGGGTTTGACTTTCCAGAGCATGTCAATGGTCTCTGCGGCGTGGGTGTCGGAGGGATTGAATGAGTTGGGGTAGGTATTCTCGCAGCAGGCGAGGGCCGCGCAGGATCAGAGCAATTAAGAGATAGGCCGCCAGAATCCAGGCAAAAAGGGGGGCGAATTGGAGTGCTATCAGGAACAAAATGACATACGGGATCGCATAAATGGGCCAGGCTAGCGGATAGGAATAGAGCCACAGCGCCAGGATCACAAACGCCAACACCGCTCCCACCGGAGATGCCAGGAAACCGCTGAAGACGAGGTAGCCAATGACGCCCAAAGACATGGTCATGTCGGCCATATCTTCATGTCTGCCGATCCAGGATGGTGTTTTTGTCTGTGAGCGCCGCGCCAACATGCCATCCAACACATCTGTCAGCCAGGCGGCGAGCAGGACCAAGATGGCTGAAGAAAGCGCGCTCGCCCCACCGCTGAAACCCAGCCAAACCAGGTACGCGCTCAAAATCACTCTGGCGGCGGTGAGCGCATCCGCCAGCAACCGGCCATATCGAGATAGCATGAAGATTTGTGGTGATGAGTGACGGAGGATAATTGAGTACCTCAGTATACCATCTGGTATTAGACATTGGGTATTCTCAAATCAGCGGAAAATCCGACAAATATCCACTACCCACTACCCAAAATCATATCAGCTATCTCCACCTGCTCCCTGCTCCACTCTCACCACCCACAAAAAGATCGCCAAAACGAAAACAGCGACGCAGATGGTTCCCAGAATCCACAAAACAGTCGCCTGCGGGCCATACGATTCGAAATTCTGGCCGATCAACCAGGGCACGGCCATGCCGCCGAGGCTGGCTCCAACCAAAAACATGCTGGTGATGTGCCCGCTGATGTTCAGGTGGTGTTCGGCCAGGAGCATCAGCGTGGGGAAGACGTTGGCCATCGAGAACCCCATGCCGAACGAGGCGATCCAGATAACGCCCGGTGCGTCCGCGGCGAAAAGCAGTAGCAAGAGCGATATGAGCAGGCCGATGATGTCGGCGGTCAAGATGTAGCGTGGGCGCAGGCGGGTCGGCAGGGGGATGCTGAGCAAGCGACCGAGGGTTAGCGCTCCCCAAAACAGCGAGTTGATGTACCCGGCGGTGGTGATGTCGCCCAGACCCGTCGAGATGGCGTACGTGTAGATCCAACCGCCAAAAGCGAGCTCGGCGCCGACAAACAGGAAGAACATGAGGGCGATGAGAAACACCAGAAGCCAGCGCGTCTCCACCGCAGCGGACTCGGCTTTGGTCAGGGGGTTGGCGG
>DUEF01000216.1 GCA_011176555.1 Caldilineae bacterium | reverse complement strand
TAAGCCGGTGTTACTGGGAACGGTGTCGGTGATCGGCTGGTTGGGATCAGGTGTGGGGGCGGGTTCAGCGGTGCGGTCGTAATTGAATTGCTGTTCGATATCAAGCTGAACTTCTTCATCGTTGACAGAAACGCCATACTCCGCCGCCAACTGGCGCAACAATGTCTCCTCGATCATCGCATCCAGCGTTTTGATTGAAAGGCTCTCAGGATTGCCGACCTCACCGATCAATTGCTGGATTTGTCCCATAAAAGGATTCGCGCCATCAGCGCCAGCGAATTGCTGGCCCAGATTGATGTACTGGCTGATCTGCCTGGCCAGACTGTCTTGATCGAAACGCAGCCGGCGTTGAAATTCGGAGACAGAGATCGTCTCGTTGTTGACCGAGGCGATGGCCTGCCGGGGTTTGACGACGTATTCGTAGACTACGCCCCCAAGCAGCAGGATGACAACCAGCGCCAGAACGATACCGACGCCGATCAATATTTTCTTCTCTTTTTCCGCCTCTTGCTGTCGCATCCGACGATGGCGACGAGGTTGTGTTTGTTCTGTTTGTTCTGCTGGTTCTATGGATGCTTTTCGTCGTTTAGTCATACGACTGTATTGCTCTCTTAAAGCTGCTAAAACTCGCGAAAGGGAAAGCGTTGCGATGCGTCAATTCATCAGGACTCGCGTTTGCCGCCGCCGGCGTAAAGACGAATATGGTCGGCAGTGTAGGGCAGGAGCGCCAGGAAGCGGGCGCGTTTGATCGCTGTGGCCAGTCGTCGTTGATGTTTGGCGCAGGTGCCGGTGCGACGACGACTGTAGATCTTGCCGTGCGGGGTGATGTAGGTGGATAGCAAATCGGCTTTCTTGTAATCGATGTAATCAATTTTATCGACGCAGAAAGAACAGACGCGACGACGTCGAGGCGCGCGTTGGCCGCGGGGTTGCTGTTGTCGCCGTCGCTGTTGACCGGATGATGATCTTGCAGATCGCGGTTGTTCTCGCTTCGCGGCGGGCTTGACGGTCTCCGCCGGTGATGATGTTGTTTCTGTAGCCTGCTGTGGGGTTCCAGTGGGCTGAGTGGTTTCTTCTGCCACGGTTTCCTCCGATAATCTGTTTGTGCGGTAACCGCGCGCTGGGTTCGCACGGTGTAAAGTCTAGTTACGATGTGAAGTGATTAGTTCTTGCGCTGGCGAGTTATTTCTAGAATGGTAGATCGGGTTCATCATCGAAATACCGTTCTTCAGAATTGTCAGACACGCGACCGGGGCGGGGATCCAGGATGAGCATTTCGTTCGCCACCAATTCGGTGCGATAATGCTTGTGTCCATCGTTATCCGACCAGTTTCGGGTCTGGAGATGGCCATCGACGTAAACGCGAGAGGCTTTCCGTAGATACTGATTGCAGATCTCGGCGAGATTGCCCCAGGCGACGACGTTGAACCATTCGGTCGCTTCGCGACGATCTCCATCTGAAGTCACCCACGAACGACTCGTGGCCACGCTAAACGTGGTGACAGGCTTCCCGCCCGAAGTGTAGCGGATTTCGGGGTCTCGCCCCAAATTCCCGATGATCATGACTTTGTTCAATCCTCTAGACATGAACCTTCTCCTTTGCGGATGTGCGCCGCCCGATAGTCAGGACGCCAGGTTGCGTTATCAACGATCTTGTTTGCGCACCGGTAATTGCCGCAAGATGTCTTCGTGCAGTTGCATCGCCCGAATCAATTCGGACACCTGGCTTCCTTCCAGACTGAAATCATACTGGATGTAGGTCGCTTCGGTTTGCTTTTGGATTGGATACGCCAGAGAGCGTCGTCCCCAGGGTATCACCTCGATGTTCTCGCCGCCCAAATCAGCAATGCGCTGTTGCAGCCACTCGGATACTTCTGTTACGCTGTCCTCGTCTAAACGGGGGTGGAAAAGCGTAACCATTTCATACTCGGTCATATAGGATTCTCCTTTTCCTTGGAATTTGTCAACGGTCAACTTTCCGACGATGATGGTGGGAACGCCGCGAAAGGGCCGGAGACAGAAAAGAACGAGGGGCAGAAGGCGCTCCCTCGTGACAACCGAAGCATTTTGCCATAGCTTCTCGTAGATCGCAAATGTCGTGAGCGTCCTATCGCGGCGCGCGCATGGCGGGGGCGGCATTTTGCCATCGCCTCGGCCCTCAAGTATAATACTCGCGTCGTCGTTCTCGGAATGGCGTCAAATTCGGGGCGTAGCGCAGTCCGGTAGCGCGCACGGTTCGGGTCCGTGAGGTCGGAGGTTCAAGTCCTCTCGCCCCGACTTTTCAAATCGAGACAAAGGTTGCACCTGAACAAGAACCGCCTCACACTGGGGCGGTTCTTTTCTTTTCGCTATTGGTTGGTTTTGGAGGGCTCTCAGTCTTTGGACGCCAGACGCCGCTCCCAGAGTTCACGCTGTCGCTGTGTCGGGAGATCGAGTAAGGCGCTGCCGAGAAGATTTGCTTCCGTTTCCGCCTCATCCAACTGTGTGCGTAATTCTCCGGTGACGCGTCGCAAGGCCGATTCGGCGTCCAACCCGGCCGCTTCCGCTTGCTCGACTAGCTTCAATAATGCCCGACCCAGTTTTGACTCGTCCATCGCCTGCAAAGCCGGCAGGGGATAACCCACCCGCGCCAAACGCCCTACGGTGGTTTGCGCTTGCGCCAGCGCGGGCAGCGCCCTGGGAATACCGTCGAGCATGTTCTTCTTCGCCTTTTTCTGCTCCCCGCCCGCCTGCTTGCGCTCGGCCTGTTTGATGGCTTCCCAATTGCGCGTCACCTCCGCCGAATCAGCTACGCTGATGTCTCCGAAAACATGGGGATGCCGTCGCACCAACTTCTCCACAACATGGCTGATGACATCATACAGTTTGAATTCTCCCTCCTCGGTGGCGATCTGCACGTGCAGCGCCACCTGGATCAGAACATCGCCCAATTCCTCGGCCAGGGCCGTGGCGTCGTTCTGGTCGATGGCTTCCAGCGCTTCGTAGGATTCTTCCAGCAAGTAGGGGCGCAGGCTCTCGTGCGTCTGCTCCCGGTCCCAGGGACAACCCTCGGGCGCTCGCAGGTGGGCGATAATCTCTTGCAGAGTGTCGTAGGTGGATGGCCTGGACAGGGCCGGAATCCATAAAGTCGTCAGGTCATCGAAGCGCTCATGGCGATCCAGTTCGTACAGCGGCATGGCATGTAGGCGCACTTCGTCTGTGCCTGCACCTGAGACCAACGTCACCGTATGGTCGTCCGGGTAAGCGTTCATCAGGGTCAGCTTGACGTCTCCGGCCAGGAAACGGCTGTAAAGTTGTACGACTAGCATACCCTGCTGGGTCGAGCCAGGGGGATGGTGGGATGCAGCCAGGGTGGCGGCGTCCACCATCTGCACGCCCTGAATCGGATCCTCGGCCAGCGCCGCAAAAGTCGGCTCCAGAAAGCTGACGCCAGGCAGTATCGCGACGGGCAATCCTTGCGCTTCGGCCAGCGTGCGTATTGCCAGCGTGGTCGCCTCGGCGACGCTGGGATCGCCCGGCACGGCATAAATCACATCGCCTGTGGTGGCGCGGGCGATGACATCGGCGGCGATAGCCTGGTAGACCGCGGCGAAATCGTGGTGTTGCTCATACAAGTGGTCGTAACTGTGCACCTGCGTCTGCGCAGCGACGGCGCCAACCGCGGGGTGATGACAAGTCCGCACCCACACCTCTGGCGCTGTCGTCAAAAGCGTCCAGGCGCGCCGAGTGATGAGTTCTGGATCTCCGGGGCCAAGCCCGACAATGGTTATCATGGACTCAATTATCTGGTATCATCCACAGTTGGTGGCTATCTTTTGTGACCACATAAACTTTGTTTGTCACAGGATCCACATCAACGTCAAAGGGGCTTGGCCCCAAGGGGATGTTGTAAAGGATGCCGTTGCTAACGCCGTCTATGACCGTCACCGAATTGGATGCGGTGTTGGGGATGAAGATGTGATTCGTGGTTGGGTTCACGCCCAGAACACCGGGAGCGTCATTCCCGCCATTGGGGACAGTCACCGTGTCGATGCGGGTGAGACCTCCCGCACTGGTTTGGTAAATGGCCACTTTGATCAGTTGGCCGTGCTTTTCGTATGTGACGTACAGACGGTTGGTGTTGGGGTTGAAGGCCACTCCAAAGGGCACTGGCTTATTTTCACCAGGTTGCACAGTCTGAGAGATAATCGTTGACATCGCGTTGGTGTCAACAGTGGAAACGGTGTGTACGTCTCGATTGGTGACATAAACGCGATTCAAGGACTCATTGACAGCCAGACCAAAAGCGCCGTCACCGGTCGCTGCGCTGCGCGTGCGCGCGTCGCTGGCGCCGTCGATCTCAACCAGACGACCATCGCCATACGTGACAACGTAAACCCGGTTGGTGGATTTGTTGACGCCCACGTAGGTCGGTTTTGGCCCCACGGAGATGGTCTTTGCCAGGAGATTTGCGTTTCCGTCGATAACGCCGACTGCATCATCGTCAAAACAGGCTACGTACAACTTGTTCGTATCGATGTTGACATCAATGCCAAATGGTTTGTGACAGACAGGGATGGAAGCGATGATTTGATTGTTGGTTGCATTGATGGCGATAACCCGGTCTGTATCCCGGCTGGCAACATATATGCGTTGGGTCTGGGGATTGACGGCGACATCGTTGGGGAAAGCAAGTTCGGTTCCAAGCACGAGGGAGGGCGTGGGCAATGGCGTCGGTGTTGGCGTCGGGGTGGGAGCAGGTGTGGGGGTGTTGGTGGCTGTCGGTGTTACCGTCGGCGTCGGAGAAGGTGTGAAGGTTGGCGTAACTGTTGGCGTTGGTGTGGGATGCTGGTTGAGAAACGGCCAATACTGGACATACTCTGCAGTAAAAGTTAGGTCGTAGGCATGGCAATCGCCACGCCAGTTGAAATCACGTATTTTGAAGAAATATAGGCCGTTTTGTGGTGCTGTCCAGACGATCTGGCTGCCCAGGGTCCCGCCAAAGTCATCGTTCCAGGCGATGTTGTCCTCTTCATCGAAATGAGGAGGCCGGAACAGAAAAATGATCGTGTCAGCGCCATTGGACAGATTTGAGGTGGTGATCGTGTAGACCGCTCCGGCAAACGCAGGAAAGAGGAACCAGTCCTCATCTGCTTGCGTATGAAAATTTAGATGCTGAACGGACCCGTTGGGCGACAGAGGGATCCCTTCTCCGGGATCGTCATTCGGTTCGAAGGGATCGTCGAATTCGCACTCTCCCGCGGGCTTAAACAGTCTGGCAGGCTCAAAACTCATTTTTTGAGGCGATTGTTCTGCTTGTACTGGTAACACGGCAGCGATCACTACCAAAGCGACTGCAAACATCACCAGCAAAACCAGTAATGGAATTTTGGCAAAACACTTCTTCCGATAAGCCCGAACTCCACCTGTTCGTGGAAACTTACCTTGGAACATAGGGTGATCTCCTTAGGCGATTCAGAGAATTGATATACTCCCTATTCTAGTATAATTTGTGTAATGAAGCGAATACACCGATCTGACGGTTTAAGATAACCATGGTTTGTGGTTAGCTTGACAATGTCACATTGCACATTTTGTTAGTGTCATTCTGAACGGATTTCCGAGATTACCACGCATCGAAATATCCGGTACATATCGAGGGAAGCACACTATCGAGAGGTCAATTCCGGTGGAGGCTTGTCCTGAGGGACTCGAAGAAATCTCTGCGTTGATGCACCGCGAGACCCTTTGCCAGTGTTTCGAGCCTGTCGGAGTTGGTTACTTGACCCGCTCAGGGTGACGCGATGAAAAAGTGTCCGGTAGCAAATGGCGCATTTTCGGAAGGTCGATTTAGCATGTGTTGTTACGTAACCCGGTGGTTTTAGTTCGGGGCGACCTCACCGCAGCGCCGCCAAGAGCTTCCCTACCTCATAGGTGGATAAGCGGTCCGCCTTTCGCAGCTTCTTGAGTAACTTGGCCCGCTTTTTGAGCGCCTTCACCACCCGCCTACGTTTGACCTCCGGATCGACGGTGATATTCGCCGCCGCCATAGCAAAGAGCGCGGTCAGCAAGGTCTCGAAGCCTTCTTGGTTGTACCAGAGGATGTCCTCGTAACGGTTCACGCCCATCACTTGTTGCACGGCGGAGTCCTGCAAAAGCGCGGCGAGCAGGCGATACGCCCGTTTCTCCGTCCGCAGGTCGGGGGCGGCCCGTTTTTTGCGGCTGGCCGCGTACCAATCCTGCCCGGAGATGAGCGCCTTCACCAGGGTGACGGCCTGCGCGGCCTCGAACTCGCCGAGGCCCAGCCCCTGCAACCCGGCCATCATCTGTTTCCCCAGCAGCCAGTCGTCCATCCACCCCCGCGCCAGCTTTTTCGCTTCAGCCGGATCTGCGCTCACGGCCCGCCCCAACTGAGCGCTGAACACCCAGCCGAACAGCGCTCCCCACAGCCGGGGATCAGCGTCCAGGCGCGCGAGCAGCTCGGCCGCGGCCTTGCGATACGTTTTGGCTTTGCCGCCCGGATAACGCCGGAGCAACACGGGCAATTGCAGGGCCGCGGTCAGGGTGCGCGTGATGTCGGCGGCGAGCGCCTCCAGGTCGGGTTCAGGCTGGCCGGGCTCAGCGATGCTGGTCGGTGGAACCGCCTCCTGCTCGGCCAGGCCCAATGCCTCCAGACGCCGCAGCAGAATGTCCTCGTCAGCCCCGGCGGATTGCGACTCGGCCCGCTGCGCTTCACCCTCACCGGCGAAAGCCCGCACCTCGTCCAGGAGCGCGGCCACGTCTTGTTCGATCTGTTGTAAACGTTGCGCTTGTTCCGCGTCCCAGGGGCTTGCACCATCCTCCGGCCAGTCCCGTACACGGACGTCCATCAGGAATTGCAGGGTTTCAGCGCCGACAAGCTGCCGATAAGCCTGATGCAGCGGCTGCAAAACCAGCTCCTTCACCGCTTCCTCCACGCTGGGGACGCCGCGACCGCTCAAAAAGGCAGCCAGTTGGCTGTAATGCCCCTCGGCGTTGTCCTCCACCTCCCGGAAATCCAGGAACACATGGCGTTGGTAAGCGCCCAACGCCACGTACATGCCATTTTCCACCAATTCCCGGCTGTTGCGGATGTACTCCAGCCCGGAAACCAGATCCCGGAAGATAACATAGGCGTTGGCGTCGCCGCTGAGCTGCAAACCCTGGCCCAGACTGCGTTGCACCAACTGGCCGCTGCCCTTGTCCAGCGCCGCGGCTGAAGTGTGCAACCAGCCCCGGGTGTCGCCCCAGCGATTGTGATAAATCACCAGCGAGCGTTCTTCGCCCCAGCGGTTGGAATAAGCGATCACATTTTCGTCCACCCCACCCTCGGGCGTGAAGAAATCGTACAGCAAGAAATGTTGCACCTCGGCGAAAAGATGGCGGCGGTGCAGCAGCGGCGAGATCTCCCGCAAATGGCGGTCGATCAGCCATTGGTCGGGCTGCTCGTCCCAGTAGGCGCGCCGATACTCCATGCCATACTTCTCGGCAAAGCCCTCGAACTGGCCGTGCCCGAACATGGGCAGGCCCGGAACCGTGGCCATGATCGTGCACACGCCGAAATACTTGTCCCCCTTGTCGAACTGCGCCACTGCCGTCTCCTCATCGGGGTTGCTCATAAAATTGACATAACGTTTGAGGATTTCCGGATCGAATTCCAGGGTGTTTTTGATCAGTTGCCGGTATTTGTCGTTGTCCTCATCTCGCAGCATGTGCATGAAGGCGCTGTTGTAGACCCGGTGCATGCCCAGCGTGCGCACGAAATAGCCCTCCATCAGCCAGAAGGCCTCGGCCAGCAGCAGGGTGTCGGGCGCCTCCGCCGCCACCCGATCCACCACCTCCCGCCAGAACTCCTCCGGCATGGCCGCGTCGAACTCCGCTTTGGTCATGCCGTGCTCGGCGCGCGAAGCGATGTCGCCGCCTGAACCGGGCTCCGGGAACCACAAACGATGGATGTGGCGCTTGGCCAGGGTCATGGCCGCGTCGAAGCGGATGATGGGGAACTGCCGGGCCACATGCAGGATGGTCTGGATCACCGCTTCCCGCACCTCGGCCTTGAGGTAGTTGAGCTGGGCGGTGTCGTTCCAGGGCATGGAGGTGCCGTCGTTGCCGTGGTAGATGTAGCGGGTGTCGCCCGTCCACTGGTCGACGCGCTTGAACACCACGGCCGCGTCCGAGTGGGTGTAATAATGGTCTTCCAGATAAATGCCCACGCGCTCGTCGTTGCTGAGATTGGGGCCATCGAAGGTGTAGGTGGGGAAGGGGCTGTACGGCAGCGAGAGGAACCAGTCCGGGTGTTCGATCACCCAGCGCGAGTCGATGGCCATGTGGTTGGGAACCATGTCGGAGGCCATGCGGATGCCGCGCTGCCAGGCGCGCCAGCGCAGGTCGCTCATCGCTTCGGTTCCGCCCAGGTCCGCGGCGATGACGTAATCGTACAGCGAATAGGCGGACGCCACCGCTTCGGGGTTGCCCATCATCTGCTTGATGCGCCGGGAAGCTTCGCTTCGCTCCCACAGACCGATCAGCCACAGGCCGGTGATGCCGCGCTGGGCGAGCGTGTCTAACTCCTGGTCGGGCACCTGATCCAGGCGGGTGATCGGGCGCTGGTATTGTTTGGAAAGCTGGTCGAGCCAGACATAGGCGTTCTTGGCCAGCAAGACCACGCGGGGCATCCAATCGAGGTCGGGGCTGTACTGCTCCGGCTCCTCTTCCTGTTCCCCGAACACCGGCGCGGCGATGGGGCCGGGCCCGGCGAAAACCGCTTTGTGCTCCTCGGCGATGAAATCAAGGCTGCTGAGCAAGCGGTAGAGGGCTGTGCCGATGTACTGGTTCCAGCGAGTGCGGATGTAGTCCAACTGCCCGCTCAGGGAATGAGGCGAGGCCAGGGCCGGGGCCATGAGCAGGTCGATCAGGGTTTCGCCGCCGGGCTCCAGGCCGGGCTGATCGCCGAAAAACGTCTTCAGCGCGGCCACGACCGCGGGATAAGGGCTGTGCGCCTCCAGGTCTGCGTCGTCGAACAATTCCCGGTAGGGCGAGAAAGCGGGGTTGGCGTTGGCGAGCCACAGCATCAACAATTCTTCCAGCGTCGTTTCCCTGTTCGACCGGCCTTCTGTCTCCCCGGCCAGATACTCATCCAGCCCCACCTCGCCTCTGTACACCGCCAGTGGTGGAAACGCCCGCCCGAACTCCCGCAACGCCGCATCGACTTCCTGTTCCCCGACCGCCTGATTCAAGTAGGCCAGCGCCTCTTGCAGGACATTGGGGTTCACCTGGCGGCGGTAGGTCTCGACCATGAGATGCAGCACCTCATCGATCAGGCCCATCGCATTGATTTCGGAGGCTTTCACGACCTGTTCGGGGTGGCGCTCAAGGTCGCGGCGCTCGTTCATCTGCTGGGCGAAGACGCGCGCGGCATGGAAATCGGCAAAGACCACATTGCCATTGAAGGAAAACAGCGACTGATCGAATTGGTAGGCGTCCCGCGCTTCCCTGCTGACATGGAATTCCATTATGAGTCACTCTCTTGGCGTGATGCGTTTTTCGTTAACTGTTGGTTGTTGGTTGTTGACTGTTGACTCGGTTGTAAATTCACGCGGATAGGATACGGGATCTCGATGTTTTCGCGCTGGAACGCCGCATTCACGAGCTTGATCCCCTGATCGGTGGCGGTGAACAGATCACTCTCGCTGGCGTCGATCCAATAGTAAAGCGTGAAGTCGATGGAGCTATCGCCGAAGTTCTTGAAGACCACGCTCGGCGCTGGATCGTCGAGGATAATCCCCGGCAGGGATTTGATCGCCTCTTGCGCCGTCTCGGTGACATGCTCCAGGTCGGAGCCATAAGCCACGCCGATGTCCAGCGCCACGCGCCGCCGTTTGGCCTTGCTGTAGTTGGTGATGGGGTTGGTGTACACGTTGGCATTAGGAATCGTGACGTGCAGGCCGTCGAGCGTGATCATTTGCGTATCCCGCAACGACACTTCCGACACCGCGCCAGTGTAGCCGACCACTTTGATGGTGTCGCCCACGTCGAAAGGCTGTTGCAGCAGTAGCAACATGCCAGCCACGAAATTCTTGGTGATGTCTTGCAAGGCGAAGCCGATGGTGAAGCCGGCGATGCCCAGGCCCGCGATAAAAGCCGTGATATTCTTATCCACCGTCTCCAGCGCCCAGAGCGTGCCTATGACGATCACGCTCCACTGCGCCACGCGACTGAAGAGGATGACCAGCTCTGGATCCATGTTGCGTTTTCTGGCCAGGCGGCGCACCGCTTTCGCCACCAACGCTCCCACATAAATGGTGACGAGGAAGATGATAACGGCGGTGATGAGTTTGGGGATGAAAATGAGTATCTGTTCCAGCAGCGGTTCGAGATAACCGCCGACATCATTCGTGAGTTGTGCGGGATCCATGATGTCAATGCCTCTGAGGTGCTAATCGACCAGAATTCCTGTCGAGCCAGATTTATTCCTTCATCGTGGCGTCTCGATGATACCAAATATCCCACGACATTCCTAACCCGGATAAGCCGAAACCAAGAAGGTTATCCGCAGACCTCCGGTAACCGCCCCGTAGACCACATCATTTCGACGACCAGCGGGAGGCCTGTCCCGAGCGGAACGAGGGAACTAATCCCCTGGATGAACCGTGTGAGTGGTAATCAAGGGGATGTCTCGTTTCGCTTCGACATGACGAGCTTTGTTGGTTAAAGAGCGCCCGCCAGAATTTTGTGAAAAGAAGCGCCCAATATGATTTAGATCATAGCGGAACGTCGGAAGTTATGCTTTACTATTGGTGTGTCACCTCCCTGAACGTAGCACCTCTTGCTGGTGCACCTCCTTTCAATGTGTGTGTGGAGAGAATCCCCGACGATAAATGTGTCGTTGGGGATTTTCTTTGGTGCGGGGCTCTGAACTATGCTCATTTTTAGTAGCTTTGTCCCAGCGGTGATGTGCTATTTCAAGCCTTCGACAACAGTTGACAGATCGGCGATTTTGGTACAGGATGTAGGGAACCGTAACGCTCCCCCGAAAAATACCAATGCCCTATCTTCAATTCTCTGACGGTCACACAGTCCCTGTCAAAGGGGACAACTTTGTACTAGGCGCAGACTCCGTTTGCGATTTGACGCTGGAGGGAGAAGGCGTCGCTCCGCGTCATGCCATCCTACAGTTTGACGACGATGTCTGGCGTCTCGCCACGCTCAGCTTGCAATCGGAAACCAAGTTGAACGGCGAACCGGTGGAGAGCATCGTAGCGTTGGAAGAGGGGGATGAATTGAAGCTGGGAAGCGTCACCTTGCGCTGGTTGCAAAGAGAACCGATCAGCGCCAAACGATTCCCGATTTGGGTTCCCGTTGTTTTGCTGCTGTTTATCTGTTTGACAGGTCTGGGTCTGTGGGCGTTGATTCGCCAGTTCAACATCCCCGAAGCTACACCCACGGTTGCGATCGTTGACCAAATGGATGAAAAAGCGGTGCAGGTTAGCGATGCAGACGTTACCGAAGGTAAATCGACGGAATCCGCTGTCGAGACGGCTGCGCAGGAAGCTGAACCAACACCCGCACCAATCATCAAAGTGCCGGCGCCAACAGAGGCCCCGCCAAGCAGTGAACCTGAAGAGGCTGCAACCACGGAGGAGGCGTCATCCGAGCCGGATACCGAAGCTGAAGCTGAATCCACCTGTCCGCATCCCGATGGCTGGGTGCAGATGACGGTCGGACAAGGTCAGAAACTACGGGACATCGCCCGCAAGGCGGGAACACAGCCCCGGCTCATTCAGGAGGCGAACTGCCTGCCCAACACCAAGGTGAAAGCGGGCATCGTCCTCTGGGTGCCGATATGGGAAGGCGCCGGGTCTGTCGAAGCCGTCGAAACGACTGAAGGAGCAACCACTGCAACGGAGACAGTCGGCGAAACCTCCGAAGCGGCAACGGAAACCGAAACAGAGGAATCCTCAGACGCCGCCGAGACGCAAAAGGCGACGACAGAGATGGAGGCTGCCGAGACGGAAACGGTGACTGAATCCACCGAAACGGCTGCAACATCTGCTGAAGCGGAAACCGCGGCTGAGAGCGCTGAGGCTGAAAGCGCTTGTCCCGTGCCCGATGGCTGGGTGCAGGTGACGGTGGAAGCCGGGCAACGGGTGAAGGACATCGCCCAGGCCGCCGGAACCACACCGCGGGTGATCAAAGACGCCAACTGCCTGCCGAACTACAAGATCAAAGCGGGAGACACGTTATGGGTTCCGCAGCCGGAGCAAGCAGAAGGTGAGTCCTCCGTATCAAGTGAAGTGGTTGAGGCAATCGAGGAAGCGGTTGAGACGGCCAAGACGACCGCTAAGGCTGTGGTCGCTGAATTAACCGGCGCGGAAGACGCCGAGGACGAGAACGCCTGTCCCGCGCCCGATGGTTGGGTGCAGGTGACGGTGGAAGCCGGGCAACGGGTGAAGGACATCGCCCAGGCCGCCGGAACCACACCGCGGGTGATCAAAGACGCCAACTGTTTGCCGAACTACAAGATCGAAGCGGGCGACGTGCTGTGGACGCCTCCGGTGACGGAGACAAAAGAGGTCGCCGAGGCCGCTTCGACCGAGACCGCCGACACGAAAACCGCCGCTGAAACCGAGGAAAACGACGAAACCTGTCCTGTTCCCGACGGCTGGGTGCAGGTGACGGTGGAGGCGGATATGAAACTCAAGGACGTCGCCAGGATTGTGGGAAGCAAAGCGCGGGTGATCAAGGAAGGAAATTGTTTACCCAGCTACAAAGTTACTCCCGGCCAGGTGATCTGGGTCCCGCCTTTGCAAATTGAACCCGACCGGGACGATGAGACCGAAACCGCTGTCACAAGTTGTCCCTATCCCGACGGTTGGGTGCAGATGACGGTGGAAAAAGGCCAGAAATTGCGCGATATCGCCCACGAAATCGGCGTACAGCCCCGAGAGATCAAGGAAGCCAATTGTTTGCCCAACACCAAAGTGCAAGCGGGTATGATTCTGTGGGTTCCCAGGTGGGACGGAAAGGGCTAGGGCGCTAGTGGGCGGGGGTGTGGTCGCGGCTGGATGTGAGCACGACCAGAATGGTGGATGGCTCAGCGGTGGGATTGCGCCAACTGTGGGGAAGCGCGCTGTGGAAGTTTAAGCTGTCCCCCATTTCGAGAACATAGGTCTGGTCCGCCACCTGGTAGTGGATCGTGCCTTCCAGGCAGTAAACATACTCCTGACCGGGATGCGAAAGCGGCGTCCCTTGCGTTTGGGCGTCCGGTTCGATGGTCAGGCGCATGATCTCAAACTGACGGTCGGCCAGTCCCTCGCCCAGCGATTC
>DUEF01000215.1 GCA_011176555.1 Caldilineae bacterium | reverse complement strand
TGGGAGGAGGGGGGACAGGCGTGTTGGTCGGAGGAGATTCGGTCGGGATCGGCGTGACTGTGTCCACCGGCGCTGGTGTAGGCGTATCTGCTGGTGGCGGTGTGGCTGTGTCCACCGGCGCTGGGGTAGGCGTATCCGCTGGCAGCGGCGTGGGCGTGTCCTCCTCCGGAAGAGGGGTAGTTGTGTTGGGCGGCGTGTCAGTCGACTCGGGCGTGGGCGTCTCGTCCGGCGTTGGCATGGCGGTTTCTACGGGGGTTGGCGTATCCGCCCCTGGCGTTTCTGTCGGCGCCGGCGTGTCCTCGGGCGTGGCAGTCACAAGCGGCGATTCGGTCGGCTCAACGGTAGCACCTGGGGTCAGCGTCACTGTGCCATCACCGATGGGCGGCGCGGTAGTTGGCGTGAGGGTCTCGTCAACCGGTGCGGTGGGTGTGGCAGTGACAACAACCGGAGGCTTGGGTTTCTTGGTGGCGGTGGGTTTTCTGCGAGGTTTGGATGCCGGTTTTTTTGTGGGCTTCTTCGTCGGCAATGGGGCTGGCGTGTCGGTGGGAAGCGATTCCAGGTTTAATCCGGGAAGCAAGTTATCTGGAGATGGCGTGGCGGTTGGCGTTGGTGCGATCACGCGAATCACGCTACGCTGGATAACGCCGTCCGGCGAGACGACGCCCAAGACGTACACCATCATGCCGACTTCAAGGTTCTCGGGTAGCGCTGAACGCTCGTCAACCAGAACAAGGAAGTCGCCGATAACCCAGTAGTCACCCTCTCGTCCCATCACTTTCGCGGTATAGCTCACATGCGCTGTTTCACCGCGGTCGATCAGTCCTTTGATCTCGCGTATGCGCTCATTGTTCTGCGTTTCGATTTTATTGGCTTTCTGCACGGGATCAAAAGTTAAGAATTCGAGTATTTCTTCAATCGCAATTTTCACCGGGTAAAGTACATCGCCGGGCAGCGCAGTGGCCGAGACGAAAATGATCGTGTAGGTCGTCAGGAACAGCACCAACAAAATAGCGATACTTGCTGTCGCCCATGCCGGAGCCGCGGGCACGCGGAAAATGTCGAGCAGATTTTGCCAGGCGCTGGGCGTTGTCTCTGCTGGGCGGACGGGTCGAGGCGTAGGGGCCAGCGCAGGCGCCTCGGCCAATACGGGGGGAGCAGCAGAAACAGAGGCCAATACCCGAGAACGGGCGCGCGACAAGGCGGAATCGGCATTGATCACCGGCGCTGCTCGTTCTCGAAGACGATCAGTCAACTCGACCAATGCGGTCATCTCTTCGACCTCTTTTCCAGTCAGCGCGGTGGCGTCCAGATGCGAATCCGCCTGATCGGGACTCTCCACCATCTGCTGGAACAGGTCAGGAAAGTGCTTGTCGTGGGCTTTCATATTGCGTAACTGCTCATGATTCGGCGCAAACTGGCGACGCCACGATATTGGAGGGCTTTAATCGCTCCATCCGTTTTGTCCATGATGTCGGCAACTTCGGTGATGCTGTACCCTTCCAGGAATCGTAGTGTGACAACCTGAGCCTGTTCATCGGTCAATTGATTAATTGCGCGCAAAAGCACATCATTATCCAAACGCGATGCAGCCACTTTGTAGGGATCATCAGCGCCTGAAGCGATGTGAGGAGTGTCATCTAGTGGTGTGTAATTTACCTGACTGCGCTTACGGTATAGATCGACGACAAGATTATGGGCGATGCGATACAGCCACCCCGAAAAGGATGTGCGCCATCCCTTCCCGCTTCGCAATGCCTCGATCATACGCAGGAACACCTGTCCCGTGAGATCTTCCGCCGTGATTGGATCATTGGTTCGGCGGTAGATGTAACTGTAAATCCGGGACGCGTACAGATCATAGAGGGAAGCGATGGCATCCGGATCGCCAAGTGATGCTCGGGCAAGGAGCTTCGCCTCGTCGGGGGTCGTACGCGAAAAGGTGGACTGCTGAACCACGGTGGGGGGAACGGGGAAAAGCGTTGGGGGGACGTTACAGTCCGGGGTTGGGGGAGTTCGCTCAGGACCAGATGCAATAATATCGGGTCTGATTATGGCATCTGGTCTATAACATTGTAGAGCAAAACACAAAAAAGGGAAAATTGCAAATAACCCGCTTGGGGCGGCGCCGTTAATCCTCTGTCATCACGGCTTTTGCCTGCTTCCACACGACGTAAATCCGCTGGATTGTGGTAATGCCGGCCAACAAGGTAATAAGTGCAAGACCGATAATCGGCTGTTTGAAGAGCAAGGCTATGACCATGATGAAAAATCGTTCGACGCGAGAGCCGAAACCCACCTTAGCTTCATAACCCAGGCCTTCAGCCCTGGCCCGCGTGTAGCTGACCATGAAACTGGTCACCAGCGCTGTAAAGGCAAAGAAGACGCCCAGCATGTCTCCTCGTAAAGCGGCCCATACGATCAAAGCGCCGGTGACGGTTGACTCGCCGAAGCGATCAAGGGTACTGTCCAGGAATGCGCCAAAATTGCTGCGAACGCCAACGCGACGCGCCAAGGTGCCGTCAATCGCATCCAACCCCGCGCCGAGAAAGTATAGTATGCCAGCCCAGAGTAACTGATCGATGATGATCAGGTAAGCCACGATCAAGCTCAAGACAAAGGCCAATACCGTGATGGCGTTCGGCGTAATGTGCAGTTTCTCAAAAATGGATGCAATGAATTCAAAGATGGGTTTGAGCGCTTTCCGACCCCATTCAGTAAGCATGGTGTATGTATTTCCTTATTATGAGATGTGAGTGTTACACTGTCAAATGATTATCGTTTAGTGTACAATAGCGTCAAGTCGCATGTCAAAGCGCTTCCATCAACGATGCGCTTGGTGAAAGGCGCTCCTCCGTGAAGGAAACCAGTACATTGTTTCGCCGCACCGCTATCGATCCCATTCAATTTCAAACGGCCTTAGACTTGCTTCGAGACGCCCGGCGCGTCGTGGCCCTGACCGGAGCCGGCAGCTCCACACCATCCGGCATCCCTGATTTTCGCTCTAATGACACAGGCCTCTGGAGTAAGGTGGATCCCTTCACCGTGGCCTCTGTCTGGGGCTTTCGTGAAAATCCCCAACGTTTTTATAATTGGATGCGACCGTTAGCGGGCGATATCCTGGCCGCTCGTCCCAACGCCGCCCACCAGGCGCTGGAGCGTTTGGAACGATGCGGCAAGCTTCACTTGATCATCACACAAAATATCGATGCCTTACATCAGAAGGCGGGGTCCCAAAGCGTCATCGAATTACACGGCAATTTACGGACGGTGAGCTGCCCGACCTGCGCCTTTGCAGATGATGCAGCATTGTACCTGGACGCCTTTATCGACGATGGCGTTTTGCCAATCTGTCCCCAGTGCAACGCCGTCCTCAAGCCGGATATCGTGCTTTTTGGCGACCCCCTGCCAGAAAAAGCGATTGTGCAAGCGCAGGAAGAGGCGTTGATGTGTGACCTGATGTTGGTGGCTGGCTCTTCCCTTGAAGTGATGCCCGCCGCTGATCTTCCGGCGCTGGCCGTCCGTAGTGGCGCCCGCTTGATCTTGGTGAACTTGGGACTGACGCCCTATGATCATCTTGCCGATGTTATCCTGCGGGGTGATGTGGAGAAAGTGTTGCCGAAACTGGCTGACGCGCTCGAGAATTCTTAGGTGACGCGTCACTGCGACGAACAACCCGAAGCAATCCCCGATCATGCGCCTAGGGGATTGCTTCGGGTTTGGGATGCTCAGAATGACAAGACGGGTTATCTGGCCAGCATGACGGGAAGCCACACCCCGCCATCGCTGATCAGAATCCGGGCATCGACCCCCTGGAAACGGTTGAGCGTATCCGGTCCGCCATCCACCAGAATCGTTACGTGGTTATCGCCCACGGGCGCCTGATCCATATCCAGTGTGACTTGGATGAAACCCGGTGTGGGGCCATTGTTGGGCGTGAGGATAACCCAGGGCACGTAGTTGATCTCACTTTCCACACCTGCGCTATCGGTGAACACGTAGCCATCATCTTTTTGCGATACGGTCAATTCGCCCTTCTCGTAGGCCTGGACGAGATCCCACCAATCGCCAGAAGGCACGGCATAGGCGTACCAGTGGACTCCACCCTGTCCGGGTACAGATTGATTGATGTTGATACGGGCTCTTGGCGTTTCCTGACCTACTGCCGCTTGCATCACCAACGAAGTTGGCGTCACTTCCATGCCAGTGGGGCGAATGGTGACATTTACGGGCACATCCACGGGACTGCCATCGATATTGCCAGCATCGATATGGATGTTGCCCCTGTAGTCACCTGAACTGAGACTACGTACATCAAGGGTGATGATGGCGGTGTCGTTCGTCCAGCCTGCATATTTATTGGTCTTTATCCAGTCGCCGCCGTCGTCCGTGGTGATTTCCAGCGAGTAATATTGAGGGCCGCCATCGCCAATGTTTCGAATCGATAACTCGTACGGATCCGGCGCGGCGCCGCCGAAGTTCATATCGACGCTGATGCTAGTGGGAGACACCGAGAGGGCGGGGCCAGTGGCTTCGATAATTAGCCGCACCTGGATGATCTGGGGGCTCTCCTCCACTGCTGGATCCACTGCCGTGATGGTGATCGTACCATCGTACACACCTGCCGATAATCCTGTACTGTCGATTGAAACAGTGTGCGTTTGCGCTGTTTCACCATCAAAGGGTGTAACATTCAACCAGGCGCCATCGATCTGGCGGGTGACGTTGTAGGCGATGCTGCCGCCTCCGCCAGCATTGTAGACCATAAACGTCTGAGCGGGGGGATTGCTTTCACCGCGCGTCATCTGAAACTGGAGGGAAGTCTTATCGACAGCCAATTTGGCCGGCCCGGTGACGACGCCCTGGCCGTCGAAGTTGCCAAGCCTGATGACGATAGGCGAATTGAAGGATGCGGCTTTATCGCCACCATGATTGAGATTAGAGCCTGGTTCCGTGTAAATACGGTAACTACCGGGTTGGCCGATCACGACTTCCGCTTTCTCGTCACCATCGACATCACCCATCTGCACTTCCTTCAGATTTCGGCCCAGGCTCAGCCCGGGACTCGTCCATGCCGAGGGCATGCTGTCTGCACCCCAATTCCGGCCAATCATAGAAGTGCCGGTCGATACGGCGGGATCGCGCACCATGAACACTTCATCATCTCCGCTATTATTGACATCACCAGCAGCGAGAACACTCCAGTGGGGATAGTATTTGAATTGAGCATCAGGTGCATCGGAGACATTGTTGGCATGATACTGGAAAATCAAGAAAGAATTCAAGACCCCCTGCACCTCGGTGCGAGAAAGGATGATCTCTTCGATAGCGCCGTTGTTTAAGTGTGTGTTGCCAATCGCTAAATCCTTCCAATTGTAACCGTAACCTTTCTGGAAGAGAACAGGCCAGGTGCCGTCCGGGGCGTATTTCATGATCAGCAGCCGACGATCTCGAGCAGCAGATGTGCCATTGCGAATCATAACAATTTCATCGCCCTCAAGGCCATCCACCTCGCCAGCTCGGATCCGAATCCACTTGGCTCCGTAGCAGTTATCCAATTTCATCGTCCAGTTGGCGCCAGCGTCATCACCATCAAAAATCTGAATGCTATACGGACACTCTGCACGCGAATCGGTGCGTTGCACCAAAATTTCATCGCGACCGCCGTCACCAGGAATGAAATCCCCCGCCACCACCCAAATATAGTCGAAACCGCTGCCTATCGTGCGGGAGAATTGAGGAACAACCGTGCCTGGCGGCGTGTAAGGCGTGAGCATCTGAACCTTGTTGCCGCCAATGGCGATGAGTTCGGCAACGCCATCGGCATTGACATCTGATACAGTCATATCAGTCCAGCCCAGGGTGGGTGAAGTCCAGGTGAAGGGGTTTGTGCCGGGCGCTGTGTGGGGATCTACGATTTGAATGTAGCGGTTGCTGTCAATGTAGGCGATTTCATCGTCAGGGATGATGCCATCTGCAGAGGAAACCGACATCGCCCCCGAACCAGTCATCAGCCAGATGCCAGCCAGAGCAAAAATCGTTAAAGTGAATAGAATCTGATATCGTAAACGCATGTGTCTGAACACTCCTTGAGGGAAGGTGGGATAATCGAACCAGGGTAGACCGAGCAGCACAAAATTATAGCATGGCTGCAAGTTTTGCGGGAAGAAGGCGTGCAACAACAAAGGCGACCGGCCGGTCTCGCCTCAATAGGTATGACGCTGGTCAGGGGCGAAGTAGGACTTTGAGCGCGCCTGGCTGCATGGCGTGTGCGAATGCCTGTAGAGCGTTGGACAGGGAATAGGTCGCCGAAATCAGCGGGCGGGGATCAAGACGCCCGGTCGAGAGTGCAGCCAATGCCCGGGGAAACGGCCCGCACCGTGAGCCGATCACCCGAAGCTCGTTGACAACGATACGGCTGAGGTCGAGGACGCCAGGCTGAGCGGTGGTGGTTTTAAGGATAAGCGTTCCCCGCGGTCGCAAATAATCCAAAATAACGGATAAGGCCTCAACGCGGCCGGTGGCGTCAACGGCGACATCGAATTCAGCGCCGGCAGGAAGTTCCATGGTCGTACGAACGCCCTGACGGCTGGCGATCTCCAGCTTGGGGACATGACGCCCCACCAACACGGGATCGTAGCCTTCGGCTACAAAGGCCAGCGCAATCACCAGCCCGAGTCGACCATCGCCGAAAACGACGATGCGCTCGCCAGCATCGGGCGGGATGTCGCGCAGGGCAGCGTAAGCGGCGGCCACCGGTTCGGTGAACACGGCCACCTCGTCCGGAACATGATCTGGCACGGCGTGAAGAAGCGTGGTGGGGCTCAGCATGTACTCGGCGAAAGCGCCGTCCCAATTGAGGATGCCCAACACCCGGCGGCGCTGGCAATGGGTCACAAGCCCACGACGACAATGGTCGCATTGCCCACAACTGGTGTTGATCTCGCCCACCACGCGTCGCCCCACCCATTCCTCTCGTCCGGGCGCCTGTACGACTTCGGCCACATATTCGTGTCCCAGCACCCCGCTGTACCCGCCCTTGTAGCCCTGTATCAAGGCCATGTCTGTGCCGCAAATGCCGGCCAGACGCACGCGCAGCAGGGCCTCTCCCGGAACCGGGACGGGGGTGGGGAAATCAAAACGGAGGTCGAGTTGATCATTGTGAAGGTTGAGAGCTAGCATAATGAACGAAAAACCGGGCGCATCGGCCCGGTTCTGGTGTCAGTGATCGCACGGCTCAAGCGGTAGCGGCCTTATGGCGTTTCTTTTCGGAGCGGCCGAGCCAGGGAAACTCTTTTTTGTACCAAGAAACAAGTAGAGGCGTGGCGATAAAGATCGAGGAATACGTTCCGCTCAACATGCCCACAAGCATCGTGGCGATAAAATGGCGGATGGTGACGCCGCCAAACAGAATCAAGGCGATCATCACAAACATAGCATTGATCTGCGTGGCGATGGAGCGTTGCATGGTTTCCAGCAAAGAGCGGTTGGCAATCACCTCGAAATCCTCGCCGCGATGACGTCTGCTGTTCTCTCGAATGCGGTCGAAAACGACAATGGTGTCCTGTACCGAGAAACCGATGACGGTGAGTAGAGCTGTCAGGAAGAGCGCGTCCAGCTCCCAACCGGCAACTATCCCCATAATGGAGAAGAAGCCAAGCGTAATCAGCACATCGTGGAGCATAGCCAAAACCGCGGTCGCTCCAAAGCGGAAGGGATTGGCAACTTGCCGGAAGGCCCAGGTGATGAAGCCCAGAATGACAACCGTGGCCAGGATGGTGGCGATGAAGGCTGTGCGCGTCACTTCCTTGCCGATAATCGGCCCCACCGCGCGAAATTGCAGTTCTTCCGGGAGGCCGAACGCTGCGGTCAGATCCGCTTCGATTGCCTGCTTCTGTTCGGGAGAAATCTCAGAACTGCGCACGATGAACGTGTACTCGTCGCCGATGGTGCTGGCGCTGGCGTCTGAGACGCCGTTGTCTTTGAAAACTTCGACGATCTCACCGGGCTGCACGGCCTGCTCGAATTGCATTTCCCAGAGTGTGCCACCCACAAAATCGATGGACAAACGGAATGGCGTGCCGATGGTGAACATGGAGTAAATCATGGCGATCAGTCCTGGCAAAATAACCAGGGCTGAAAATCCATAGTACCAGCGACGATATGTGATGATTTTGTACATAGGTTTTGTCGAATAAAAAAGAATAGTGCGGCGATTGGCGATTGCCTGATGATTGGATTACACGTGGAAAAGGAACAGATGCTTGCTGAGACGCTCGCCAAAGAAGTGAACGAGAAGACGCATGAGCGTGCGGGTGACCACGACCGCTGTAAACATGGAGATGAGTACACCGATGATCAACGTGATCGCAAAACCTTGAACGATGGAAGCGCCGAAATTCGAGCCGAAGTACCACAGGATCATGGCGATAAGCAGCGCTGAGATATTGGAATCAAGAATCGAAGTCCAGGCGCGGGAGAATCCTGCTTCCACGGCGCTTGTCAGCGAGCGCCCAGCCCGCAACTCCTCGCGCATCCGCTCGAAAATAAGGATATTGGCGTCAACGGCCATCCCGGTGGTCAACAAGAACCCGGCGATGCCCGGCAGCGTGAGGGTGACGGGAAGCACCTTATAGATGGCGAGGTTGAAGAGAACGAAAGCCGCCAGCGCCAAATCTGCCAGGAAGCCGGGCAGCCGGTAGTACAAAAGCATAAACAAGAAGACGACCAACACGCCGATGATGCCGGCGCGGATGCTGGAACTGACCGAGTCATGCCCCAGGCTGGGCCCGACCGTGCGCACATCCACCGCTCTCAGGGGCACGGGCAAAGCGCCATATTGCATTTGGATAGCCAAATTCCGCGCCTCATCCAGGGTGAAATCCCCTTCGATAATACCGCTGTCGGAGATGACGGCGTTGATCACCGGGGCGGACAGCACGGTTTTATCCAGAACGATGGCCAGGCGGTCGCCAATGTGGTTGCGGGTGTATTCTTCAAAGATGTCGGCGCCTTCGGGTTTGAACTCAAAGGTGATGATAGGTCGTTTGGTTTGCTGATCGAGGGTGACGCCGGCCGATTTGAGGAGCTTGCCGGTCAAGACTGTTTCATACACCGGCTCCCCATCCGCCGCCTGGCTGGGATCCTGCGACGTTGTGATTTTTGACCCCGCCCCCAAGCTCGGCGGTGCATTGGTGAAGTCCACAAATTCCAACTGCCCGGTGCCGCGCAGCGTTTCGATTGCCGCATCGGCATCCTCGATACCCGGCAAGGCCACAATGATGCGATCACCACTGCTCTGGATTAGTGGTTCCGATACGCCCATGCCGTTTACGCGGCGCTCGATAATGACCTTGGCGGTCTCGATGTCCTCCTGGGTCGCCTCCCGGCCTTCGGGGAGATCAGCCAGAAGCTGCACTTGGGTGCCGCCCTGAAGGTCTAGGCCCAACCGGAGGATCAGCGCCCGGCCTAAACTCTCTTGGATGACGTTTCCATTGTCGTCTTTGCGAAGTTGATGCGCTGCGAGAATCTGTTTCACCGAGTCTGGATGCTCAGTGGGGATGACGATATACGCAGCCAGAGCGACGAGGATAAGGATAGCGATAAGCCATACAATGTTGCGCGTCTGCATAAAGATTCCTTGATGTCTCAGACATGAAATAACGGCCGTAGGCCGAATGTTGCCGATTGTCAAACCAAACGATTATAGGAGCGTTCGGAATGCTATGTCAAATCACAAACGCTGTCTTATCAGGACTGTCATCATTGCGCGCCGCGGCGGGCGGGAGGAGGCAGCCCCAGCGCCCGCAAACAGTCCAGCGCTTGCGCCAGCACTTCATCCGGGGTCAGAGCATCGGTTTGCACATAACAATCGGCATGGGCGCGGGCGTGGGCGAGCCGCTGCCGCTCTTTGGCCAGGTAAGCGTCGTGGAGATTGAGATGGGGATAGCGTTGACGGATGGTGTCACCGCCGGCGTCGAGATAAATCAGGGCGTCAGCCGGATTTCTGCGCCGCCAGAGGTCGGGCACGCCCGAGTGTTCTTGCGACACCTGCTGAGCGTGATACCCCAGCAACCTGAGTCGCCCGGCCAACTCGCTTTTACCGCTACCGCATACGCCAACGATCTTGATGTGCATGGGATGGTATGCAAGGCAAACAGCCTGTTATGTCTCCGGCCGCATGGACCAGAAATTCAACGTCACCAGATCGAGGATGCCCAGAGGCAGCAATCGCTCCCACAGGTCTCTCCGATGATGCAACTCCTGAACGAAGCGCCCGTCGCGCCAGGGGCGCAGCAACCAGCCCAGAAGAAGCATGACCCCAAAAACGACCGGTATCCAGGACCAACGTTGAAAGTGAAAATGAACGATAAAATAGTCAATCGGGAGTCCCAACCACACGGCCAGCCATGTCCAGTGCTCCTGAAGGACGTACCTAAACAAGCGGGTGCGCCATCCAAAAAGCAAGGGCAATGACGCCAAATACAACCAGGCCATGAAATAGCCCAGCGGTGCGACAACAGGGGGTAGCTCAAGCCCTGTCAGGAGCGACGTAAGGTGGACGACGTAAGCGACCAGGACGAAGAAAATGCCAGAGACGATGGCGGCGGCGCGCATACGGTGTGCGAACTGCCGGACCGATAATCTCAGGTGATAATCTTCCTGATCGAAGCGAGCGCCTTCACCGTTTCGTCGCCCCCATGATGATTTCACGGTTAACTCCAGGTATTGTAAACCCGTGGTGGGATGGGGAAGCTGATGTTCATGCGCCTGACATTGTCCACGGCCAGGCTATTGACGCGCACAGCGACCACCGTCAGGTCATCGCTGGGACGTCCCTGCTCATGGCGGAGCGCTTGCTCCAGGATCTCATCTGCGATGGCTTTGGCGCTTAACGTGGTGGGAAAACTTTCCACCGTTCTCAGCAGGTCGATACGCCCCCCCCGGTGTTCTCCCGACGCCCAGACGCCATCGCTGAAGGCAAGAGCGATGAGACCCGGGCGCAGCGGCGCTTCTTCGATTTGTGGTCTCGTGCGGGCATAAATGCCAACCGCTTGAGAGGAGGCGTCGATCACCTGCCACTGTCCCCCTTTGTACAACAGCACCGGTGCGCGCGAGTTGCGCGAAATGACAAGGCTGCCGGTCTCCAGATCAGCGGAAACGATCACGAGCTCGGCGCTGACTTTGCCGCGACGATGGGTGCGCAGATAATCATGAGCGGCCCGCGCGGCTGCGCCATCGCGCACCCCCTCCGCTAACAAGGAAATGGCTTTACGGGCGACGAGGTTGCTGATGACTTTGGCTGATTGCCCGCTCCGTTGGCCATCGACCAACACGACCGACACTCCGCCATGGGGTCGCTCGATGACCTCGACCGTGTCGCCGGACTCCCCCACAGCGTATTTTTCAATCTTGGCGACCGCGATCTGAACGTCCATATCAAGCCTGCACTTTGATGCTCACCGCCAATAGGAAACCGAAATCTTTCACGGAGTTCGCTCGCAACCTAACTGACCCGGATGCGCCAGCAGGCGCACCTGGGGGGATGGTGAAACGCACGGTTACACTGACGACGCCGCCCGGATCGAGGGTGGGCGTGGTTTTGGTGGGGCCGCAGTCGTCACCAACCAGGCATATCTTCACATCCCAGCCGGCGGGAAGCTGTCTATCACTCAAGCTGAGTAGCAAGGAATCCGCCACCAACCCTGTGTTCGTGAAAATGATAGAAGCAGGGTTGGGACCCTCGTAACTCGATGGCGAGGCGCTCCATTCCACGTAGAAGGGCGTGGGTGTCGCCGTGGGCGTGGGTGTCGCCGTGGGCGTGGGCGTGGGCGTCGCCGTGCGGGTGACGGTGGGTGTAGGCGTCGCCGTGGGCGTGGCAGTGGGCCAGGGCGTCACCGTGGCGGTGTGCGTAGGTGTGACGGTAGGCGTGCCGGGATTGACTTTAATTTGAAGCGTCTTGGTTGTGGTGACGTTGCGCCGATCGATGACTTTCAGGGTATATGTCGTGGTTTCCTTGGGGCATTCTTCGCTGTTCCCCGAACCGTTGACGCCCCGTCCCTGGTAGTAAACTTCTTTGGCGTTGGTGACTCGCCAGGTGATGATGGTGCATTGTCCATCGATGATGGTGGTCCGAGAGGCGGTGAAAGAGATGGTCACCGGCCCATAGGTGGGGGTGCGCACCGGGGTAGGCGCACGCGTGCTGGTCGGACGAGGCGTCTGGGTGGGAGGAGGCCGCCGCGTAGGCGTTGCCGGGGGCCGGGTGGCGGTTGCAGGCGGGGGATTGACCAGGTCTGGCGTCGGCGTGTTGGTGGCGAACATGTCCACCGTCGGCGTTGGCGTCGGCGTGGTCGGCTGTGTCACTGGCGTGATCGTGGGTGATTCCTGCGGCGTTGGCGTTGACGTTGGCGTGAGACTTGGCCCTACAGGAATGACGACCACCACAGGCTGTGTCGGCGTGGCGGGCAGCGCGCTAACCAGCGCCCGCAAACTGAAATAGCCGGCAACAGATCCCACACACAAAAGGATGCCAATGAGCATGCCCCCCAGGATGACGGCCAACGACCAATCTCGCCCGGTGGATGGCTGCGTCGCAGGCGCTGGCGCAGCATAGGTCGGCGGCGCGGGCGCAGATGAAGCCGTCGGCACGACTGGCGCGGCCGGGATAGGGGTCGGGGCCATCTCGATGGTCTGATCCGCCTGTGGGGGGCCATGCACTGCCATGTAGCGGGGACAACTTGCGTATTGTCCGCCCAAACAAAAGACCGATTGTTCGGAAAGGGGTATCGACTCGCGAGGGATGGTGGAATAGCAGCGGTTCTCGAAACTGGGGTAGTTGAGATGCGCTTCCGGATCGTCAAGTAGCCCCAGGTAGGAGCAAACGGGAGCAGTCATATCGCCGATTATAGGTTACTTTGCGGGCAAGAACAAACGTGCGTGCCATTTTGTTGTGACTTCGCTACGTTAATGCTTTACGTTTTATGATCTCGCCCACCCAGCGTTCGGCCTCGCCCCGGCTGCCGACTTCTCCCACCGCTTGCGCTTCGCGCAGCGCCTCCAGCAATTCGCCGATGCGCGGGCCTGGCTGCAAATCGAATAGCTTGATCAAGTCGTTGCCATTGAGCAGGGGCGTAGGCAAAATGTTTTGCTCGCCCGCAGCGGTCATAGGCTCTAACATTGCCGCCACCACGAGCAGATGCTCTCGGAAATCATTGGGGACGATTTCCGGGCCGTAGGTCGCCAGATGATCGGCGATGTGCAGCAAGAGCGCTGCGGGCGCGGCGTCCCCCAGGTCCCGGTAGAAACGGTAGAGAGCGCGGCGGCTGGGCGTTCGGTCGCGCTGGCTGAGGTGGATCGGTCGCATGTGACCCTGGCACAACCGGCGAACATACTCGATCTCGCTGCTCGCACAACGATATTGCTCCAGCCAGCCGGCGCTCAGCTCAGCGCTGATGGCCTCGTGCCCCAAAAAACGGATGCGGCCATCTTCAGCCGACGAGCGCGTGGCGGCCTTGCCCCAGTCGTGGGCCAGGGCGGCGAAGCGCAGCCAGAGCCAGCGGGGGCGGTCGGGGACAAATGCCTGGTCGAGATAGGCTCGCAGGTCGGGCGAGATGGACGCCAAGGCGTCGATGATTATCTGGTCGAGTTCCGTCGTGGGTGCGGCCACGCCACGCAAGAGCCGGTCGATGCGCGCCTGCCAACGCAGGGTGGCCAACGAATGTTCGTAGGCATCACAGACGTGCGGAGTCGATTGCTCGATGCCGATTAGACGAACCAGGGCCGGAAAAAATCTCCGTAGCAGGTTCCAGGCCTGAAGTTGGCGCACAGCGTCTTGCGGGTCGGGCAACGCGAGGATTTTCGCCAATTCATCCCGTTGCCGTTCCGGGCTAATGGCATCGAGGCCGGGCGTCGCCGCAGCAACCAACTCCTCCATACCAACGTGCGGTTGCAGGCGGAATTGAAACAGGAAGCGCACGGCTCGCAGAATCCGCAGCGGGTCCGTTTCCAGACTAACACTGGAGCACGGGCGCAAGCGCCGAGCCATCAAATCTTCCACGCCATCCAGCGGGTCGCAAACCTGTCCATCTGCCAAAAGTGCGATGGCGTTGATGGTGAAATCCCGCGCTCGTAAGTCCTCGTCCAGACTGCTCCCGCGCCAGGTTGACACGTCGATCACCAGGCGCGTCTCCGCTGTTGGCCGCCAAACAACCCGACCGATGCCGCGTGGCCCGTCCATTGGGTAGTAGGCTCCACCGATGGCGTCACCCAAGCGCCGGGCGGCGATCAGTGCGGCACCTGGCAGCACGTAATCGAGATCGTGGATAACGTCGCCCAGCAAGAGATCGCGCACAGCCCCGCCCACCAGGACGGCATCTGGGGCAAGTTTCAGGAGGGCTTGATGCGCTCGGTAAGCGTCGAGCTGTTGGCGCAGTTGTGCGAGCAGCATGGCCATGGTCAATCGTCGGCGGTCGGAGCGATGAAGAGGATAGTGGGAGGACGTTGCTCGCGGGCGGTGCGGGCGCGGGTACGGGCCGCTTCTGGCGTGTCGGCGACCGCCACCACCCGTCCTTCAACCAGAGCGATGTAACGCCCGGCGTACGCAGAAAGATCCAGGTCGAGGTGGTGAGGCTGGAGGGGTGAAGCGGTCATGGGAGGGTGGGAGAGAGGGAGCGTGGGCGGGGGGCGGAGTGCGCAGGCCGCCATGATTCGGGGGTCATTGTATCAAAAAAAACGCTCTCTGGCGACAACCTGCCAGAGAGCGTCTGATGTCAAGTGACGAGGAAGGTCAGAGACGGCGGGCCACCAGCTCGGCGATTTCGCCGGGATGACGGGCGATGGGGACGCCAGCCGTTTCGAGAGCTTTGATCTTGTCGGCGGCTGTGCCTTTGCCACCGCTAATGATCGCGCCAGCATGGCCCATACGCTTGCCGGGAGGCGCTGTCCGACCGGCGATAAAACCGGTGACCGGGGTTTTCATATGGCTGCTGATGAATTCGGCGGCATCTTCTTCATCCGAACCACCGATTTCGCCGATCATGACCACGTGCCTGGTGTTGGGATCCGCCTCGAACAAACGCAGCACGTCGATGAATTTCGTGCCGATGATCGGATCACCGCCGATGCCCACCACCGTGCTCTGACCGATGCCAAGTTCGGACAACGCCGCAACCGCTTCGTAAGTGAGCGTGCCGGAGCGAGAGACGACGCCCACGGGACCTGGTTGGTGGATGTAGCCAGGCATGATGCCGACTTTGGCCTGACCAGGGCTGATCACGCCCGGGCAATTGGGGCCAACGAGCCGAGTGGGGGTGTTATCGATGTAGGCCCGCACCGAGATCATATCAATCACGGGGATGCCTTCGGTGATGCAGACCACCAGTTCGATGCCGGCCTCGGTCGCTTCCAGGACAGCATCGGCGGCGAAGCGGGCGGGCACGTAGATGATCGAGGCGTTGGCCTTCGTGGCGGCTTTGGCCTCAGCGACGCTATTGAAAACTGGCACGCCCAACACTTCCTGGCCGCCTTTGCCAGGCGTGACGCCGGCGACGATGTTGGTGCCGTAAGCTATCATTTGCTCGGCATGAAACTTTCCCTCGCGCCCGGTGAGGCCCTGCACAATGAGACGCGTATCGTTGTTGACTAGAATGCTCATGTTTAAGGTTCCTCCTATGCGCTTTCGCCGCGAGCAGCAGCGACAACTTTTTGAGCGGCTTCTGACAGGGTGGCGGCTGTCGCCATGTTGGCTGAAGCGATAATCTCCCGTCCTTCCTCGGCGTTCGTGCCAGCCAAGCGCACGACCATGGGCACATCCGTTTTCACGTCATCCAACGCTTGCAGGATGCCAAGGGCGACTTCGTCGCCACGGGTAATGCCACCGAAAATGTTGAAAAGCACGGCTTTGACATGGGGGTCTCGCAGGATAATCCTGAGCGCGGCCGCCACTTTGTCCGCCTTAGCGCCGCCGCCGATGTCGAGGAAGTTGGCCGGTTCGCTGCCGTAATGCTTAACGATGTCCATCGTGGCCATCGCCAGGCCAGCGCCGTTGACCATGCAACCGATCTCGCCATCCAGTTTGACGTAGCTGAGGCCGTTGATGCGCGCTTCGGTTTCGGCGGGCTCCTCTTCGTCCGCATCACGCATCTCGGCCAGATCGGGATGACGGAAAAGGGCGTTGTCGTCCAAGACCATCTTGCCATCCACGGCCAGCAGACTGCCGTCGCCGGTCACGACCAAAGGATTGATCTCGGCCAGTTCTGCATCGGAAGCGACGAAGGCCTGATACAGGCCGTAAGCCATTTTGGTGAAGCTACGGAACTGCTCCTGCGGAATGCCGATCTCCGAAGCGATTTGAATCGCCTGGTAGGATTTCAGACCCAAAAAAGGATCA
>DUEF01000214.1 GCA_011176555.1 Caldilineae bacterium | reverse complement strand
TCCGAGACGTACAGGCTGAACCCGCCATCGTCCTGGTCCTCGATCTGGAGACGTAGCCCCGCCAGCGCCGGCAAACGTTCGGTCACCCGCGCATACATTCGTTTTTCGTACAACAACCAACGGTCGGCCATGCGATACCCAGCGCGGCCCAGCGCCGTCATCAAGTCAAGCCGATCACTGGCTAATGCGCCCCTGCCGGCCAGACAACAAGGATAGCCGGTGCGAATATGAAAAGCGGCAACCTGCTCCACCTTGTGGCCGCGGAAATAGCCGTCTGCGGCGGTCAGCAGCGCGGTCGCGGTCTCGGCCGGGGCGTCAGAACGCATGGCGAGAAACCGCAGAAATCCCCGCCGCGCGTCCCCATCATCCTCCTGCAGCCGTCCCACTGTGCAGTGGGCGAAGCCCAGCGCGTAATCGCCTTGCGTGGCCACGAGCCAACCGTTGGGGTCCACGGCCAATTCGGCGTGCGGCCCGCCTTCATCGAATAATACATGGTCGCGGAACGCCTGGGGGGATAACGTCCAACGGTAGGGATAAGTTGCGGTTGCTTCCGCGAAAAGTGTGGCGACGGCCGCGAGATCTCGGGTGTGTAAGGGGGCGACTTTGATCATAAAATGGCACTCAGGTTGCGCCAGGCTGCGAAAATCATGAACGCACCGGCGATAAACAAAAGAAAAGAAGAAAATCGGATCAACCACGCGTACTGCCGTTGAGGAAGCGCTCGCGCCCGGCTGAAAACGAAGGCCAGCGCGACTTTGCTGCCAATCAGGAGCGCATAAAATGCAACGATGAAGACAACCGCCATCCAGGGCTCCGACCGCCAGGCCCGCACCACCGTGGGTGCGCCGACCGCCACCCAGAACAAGTAGGGATGGGGGTTGAGGAAATTGATCAGCGCGCCGTGCAGGAAATCTTGCCGTGCGGACGTGGTCGCGGTTGTGTCGATGGCGTCACCGGCATGGCGGAAGGCGTTGATCCCCAGCCACAAAACAAACAGCCCCCCGATTCCCAGCATGATGTCAAGCCCGGCTTCTGGCAATCGTCCCACCAATAGAAAAGACAAAACAACGATGGGGAGATCGGTCAACAAGGGCGCCACGGCCACGCGCAGCCCGCTCGCCAACCCGCCCTGCACGCTGCGCTGGATGACCAGCGCCAGCAGGGGGCCGGGCGCCAATCCAGCGCTCAAACCTAGTGAAAGACCGAGAAATGCGTACGGCATGTTGAAAATTCTACCATCGCCACCCTCTGTTCGCTAATCAGGCGCTATTGACAGCTACCGATCTCAATGCGATAATCCAGACGGTTTGCGGCCACCAGCAACAATACAACCATCTCGCACTGGAAAACAATGACACAATCTCGTCCTTTTGGCGTCTCCCTCATCGCCATTCTCTTACTCGTAGAAACCATCGTCGCGCTTGGCATCGCCGCCCTGGTGCTGCTCAGTCCAGGCCATAGCGCGTGGTTGAGCACCATACTTGATCGTACCGGGCTGCCGGTCGCCATGAGCAGCCTTCTGGCCGTCCCCCCGCTGCTCACCGCCGCCCTGGCCGGATTTGTCTTTCGCGGCCTTTGGGAGCAGAGAGAATGGGCGAGAGTAGCGGCCATTATCATGACCTTTTTGCTTTCGGCTGCTGCGGTCGTCAGCACCGCGCTCCTGTTTGCACTCGACGCTAGCCTTTCGACCAAACATATTTACGCTATCATCGCCCTTGTCAGCGCTGTCGCTGCATTTTTGTACTTACTCAACATTCGCTTCGAAAGTCGCACGCTGCCAGCCACGTACAAGCGCCCCGCCCCTGACGAACCGGAGACGGCCCGACCCGCCCAACCAGCGCCACCACCCCTGACGCCCATCGCTTCTCCCCAACCCGCTTTTTCTGAATCTCAGCCTGCGTTGATCCCACCACCGCCGCGTCGCCAGGCGGAACGCCAACCCCAGAGCGCGTCTGCAACGACGGCTACGGACGCCATCGACAACACCCTAGTCATCCAGGACGCAACCAGAAAATCCGGAGCCAGACGTCTCCCCGTCGCCTGGGTGGTTGTGCGACAGGGGCCGGATCAGGGGCAAACATACCAGCTGTACGCCGACCAACCCTTAACAATGGGGCGCAATCCCGCGCACACCAACCCCCCCCTGACCGATCCCACCGTGAGCGGCAGCCACGCGCAACTCCGATATGAACAAGGTCGTTGCGTCATCTATGACCTGGACAGCACCAACGGCACCTTCATCGGCGAATCGGCAGTGCAGCGCTTCCCTTTGCTCGATGGAGACGAAATCCGCCTGGGGTCCACCGTACTCCAATTCACCACCTCTCCTCCCCCATGACGTCATCACAAAACGCCAGCACAGATGCGCTTCCAGACATCGACGGCGATCAAACGCTACAGATCCCCAAGGAAAAGCCCTGTTTCGCCTGGCTTGTCGCCTTGAATGGGCCTCGGCGCGGTCGCTTGTACGCGCTTCGCGCCGATGGCGCCAGTGTAGGCCGTTCCTCCGAAAACGACATCATTATCGACGACGAAGCAACATCACGGCATCACGCGCGTTTGTATGCCGATGACGATCTTGCTCGTCCCCGTTTCTTCGTGCAAGATTTGGCCAGCGCCAACGGCACATTTGTCAATGGTGAGCGTATTTCCCGACAGGCCCTCAGCGATGAAGACCGCATCGTTTTCGGGGAGACGCTTTTCGCCTTCAAACAATTCCAGCGCCAGTAGGTTATTTGGGGACGAGCGTTCCGGCAAAATCCCTCACTTTTTTTCTATGCCCACCGCCATTTTCGCAGATCCGACCGATTTTATTTCAACTTGGTATAGCTGGGGCGCAGCCATCGCCTTTGCAATCACCTTTGTGATCACGTTGTGGATATTCTTCGATAGCCAGAGCAACCAATACAAAGCAACTTTTTGGCGTAGCGTCTCCTTGCTGGCTGCTATCCTCGTCATCCCTAGCGCAACCCTCAGCTTGTTCCCCGATCTCGCTGTAGGATTAGGCCCTCTTCCTGTTCTGTTCGCCTTTCTCGGCCCGATTGCTACGTTCCTGGCTTTGGTCTCGCTTCTTTTCTACACAATCGGGATTGGCGTCCATGAGCCAAGTGCGGAAACGAATGAACTGGATATTGATCTAAAGCCAGTCGGAAGTCGCGACGCGGAGGACGACGCCAGCATTTCCGACTCAGCAAAAAAACATCCTGAACCAGTCACGCCTGTCACCGACAAACGCGATGCCGATTCAACCCAAGTCCTTGTCCAGGACGTGAAGCGACACAAAGCGTTGGCTTGGCTGGTGGCGCTGAACGGCCCCCACCTGGGAAAGACTTATCGACTCAGAGACATCGCCGACATTGGCCGGGACAGCAAGCACAACGATATCAGCCTCGATGACCGTACGATCTCGCGGCAACACGCCCGCATCCGCCGCGAACATGGAGAATTCGTGATCTACGACCTGGTGAGCGCCAATGGCGTGCTCGTCAATGGCGAAGTCGTGGAGCGGCGCGTCCTCCACAACGGCGACCGTATCCTGGTGGGACAGAGCGAGCTCGGGTTCATGCAGGTGCGGGAGGAGTCAGAATCAACGGTGGGAGCAGCGAGGGAGGACGAGACAGTGAATCTGGCGGGATGAAATAAGGGTATTTGGGTTACACCGCAAAGTGTGCGCGATGGGCGTCAATTCGTAGTGCGTATTGCGTGGTCCGTTCTCTTGGCGCCGATCCGACGGAACACGCACTACGCCGCCTTATGGTTTACAAAATTGACGCTCAAGTGGGGATCGCGGTGACGGGCTCTTCGTAGTACTCGTCCGTATCGGGATCGTGCACAATGCGGCGCAGTTTTTGCGGATCGTCGATGTGGTCGATGAAAAGCACGCCGTTCAGGTGGTCGATCTCATGCAGGAAGATGCGGGCGAGATAATCAAACGCCTTGACGCGCACCGGCTTCCCGTTTACGTCGAATCCCTTGATGGTGGCTATCGGATGGCGCTCCACCTCGCCAATGTAACCGGGGATGGAAAGGCATCCTTCGTCGCCTGCGACTTTTTCGCCGCGCACGCGTACGACCTCCGGGTTGACGACTGCATAAAGCTTACCCGCTTGCGGATCTTCTTCGAAGCCTTCGGTGGGCATCTCCACGATGATCAGGCGTTCATTCAGCCCGATCTGGGGTGCGGCCAGCCCCACGCCATGAGACGCGCGCATCGTTTCTATCATGTCTTCTGATAGCTGTTTCAGGCGCTTGTTGAATCGTCTGATGGGTTTGCTTTTTTTTCGTAGACGAGGATCGCCGAGGGTGACGACATCCAGGACTGTCATTTGGGGAATGCCTCCATTCAGTTTTTTTTGATTTACCTACATTATACGCCATGCGCCGAATGCGGGAATCGCTCTGTGAGCCTCAACATTGTATAATGATTTATTCTAAGGATACAATAACCTGCAGTGCTTGATCCACAAATGGCGAAAAATATCTGTAGACCATTGGATTTCAGCCCTAAATTTCCTCCTTCAGACCCTATCATTCCTTTAGGTGTGGCAGGGAAAGGACAAAACAATGAGCAAGGTCGCTGTATTAAAAACATCCCCTCGCACCGTGTTGGCAGACTATCATCGTTTGCTCAACCTGGCGGACTATCAGAGCGTGGTGGCCAAAGACGCCGACACAGCCCTGAAGATCAACATCTCCTGGCATTTTTTCTATCCCGGCAGTTCCACGACGCCCTGGCAGTTAGAAGGCGTCGTGCGGGCCATGGAGCAGGATGGTTACGATCCCGCCCTGATTCATGCATGTCACAACCGCACAGTCGTCATCGACGCATACCTCGGCGAAGCCGAGAACAAGCAAGTCAACGTTGTGCGCGAACACAACCTGCGCAATATCCATCTCTACGAGGATGGCGAAGAGTGGATTCATATCCGTGAAGCGGTGGGCGACCTGGCGGATAATTTTCTTGTGCTCAACGACGTGTACCCGGACGGATTCTACATCCCCAAACGCTTCATTGGCGAGAATATCATCCATCTGCCAACGGTGAAGACGCATATCTTCACCACGACTACCGGGGCCATGAAAAACGCATTCGGCGGCCTGCTCAACGAACGCCGGCACTGGACCCACCCCGTCATTCACGAAACGCTGGTAGACCTGTTGATGATCCAGAAAAAAATCCACCGCGGCGTTTTCGCGGTCATGGATGGCACGTTCGCTGGAGATGGGCCCGGCCCGCGCTGCATGATTCCCTATGTCAAAAACGTGATCCTCGCCAGCGCAGATCAAGTCGCCATCGACGCCATCGCCGCTCAAATGATGGGCATCGACCCCTTGTCCATCGAGTACATCCGTCTGGCCCACGAAAAAGGCCTGGGTGTAGGCGATCCGGCCGAGATAGAGATCGTGGGGGACGAGGATGTGGCGCGGCAGAACTGGCATTTCCAGGGTGCGTTCAAGGAAATGACTTTTGCCTCTCGTATGCAGCACAAAATCTACTGGGGGCCGCTCAAAGGCCCGATCGAGTGGTCGCTAAAGACGGTGCTCGCCCCCTGGAGCTACATTGCCTCGGTGCTGTACCACGACACCTTCTGGTATCCATTTATTGGCCGAAAGAAGATGCAAGCAGCTCTGGACAGCGAGTGGGGGCGTTTGTTCCGCAACTGGGAAACCCTCACGCCGGACGAGCAGGGTTTTCCAGACGTAGGCGAAGATGCTCCCGAACTGAAAACCGCGGGCATGGACGCCTTCAAAGAGTCGTTCCGCCTTTTGTGGATGGCGATCACCGAAGCGCCCGAACTGACGGCCCACCGGCGTCATCGCGAAGATCAATACTACATGCAACGCCACGAGCAAAATCGCTCGAAAGGCGCTGCGCTTGCGATTTTCCTGCTGGCATTGCCGTTTTTGCTCATTGTTCTCATGCGTGTGCGCAAGAAGGATAATGCGGAAACAGAGAACGAATAGGTGAAATAGATGGACCCCGTAGAAGTCGTCAACGACCTGGCGAATGAGCTTTCCAATATGATCGGCAGTACACTGCTTTTGCAGAAACTGCTGGTGTCTGGCGTGATGATTTTGTTCTTGTGGTGGGTGCGTAGATTTGTCGTGCGACTGCTGGGGAAACAAGACTTAAAAGCGGAGGCGCGCTATCGCTGGACCAAAATTATCAACTATACGGTAACCATCATCGGCATCTTTGCAGTCGGTGCTGTGTGGTGGAGTTTCGTCGGCAGTCTCGCCACTGTCTTGGCGGTCGTCCTTGCCGGTTTGGCTATTGCTTTGCGCGAGCCGATCACCAATGTCGCAGGCTGGGCGTTTATCATGTGGCGACGGCCCTTTGTGTTGGGGGATCGCATCGAGATGGCGGGCGTGAAAGGCGATGTCGCCGACATCAACTGGTTCACCTTTTCCTTGCTGGAGATCGGCGGCCTGGACATGGGCAGGCAACCCACCGGCCGCGTGGTGCACATGCCCAATAGCTGGGTATTCAGTAAATTCACCGCCAACGAAACCCAGAGTTTTGGCTTCGTGTGGCAAGAAATCCAGGTGGTTGTGACTTTCGAGAGCAATTGGCGCAAAGCCGAATCCCTTCTTTGTGAAATCGTCGAGAAACAAGCCGGCGAACTTGCTCCAGCCGCCAGAGAGTCCCTAAATAAAGCTGCGGCGAAACTCCTCATTTCTTCTGATCCGGTCGAACCTGATGTCTATGTGCGCGTCGTTGACATCGGCGTCGAACTCACCATGCGCCTGGTGACTGCGGCCAGGAAACGGCGAGAGGTCGAGCAGGCTATCTGGATAAAGGTGCTCGACGCCTTTGCCCAGGAACCCGATATCGATTTCGCCTACCCCACTCAGCGCATTTACCTCAATCCGCAAGAGGGTAAGCCCGGCGTAGGCGGCCCGGCCCGCCCCGATTGAACCCAATGGAACCTGTGCTTCCCCTCAATTCCCTCAGTTATCTGGGCCACGCCACCGTGATGATCCATCTCGATGGCTTGAATGTGCTCACCGACCCGGTGCTGGGCGACCGCGTGCTCTACTTACGGCGCATGGGAATCTCGGGGCGCAAATGGCTGGCGCAACAGCCCAAACCGGATATCATCCTGCTCTCGCATTTGCATCTCGACCATCTGCATCTGCCCACTCTGCGGCGTTTGCCCAAAGAGACGCCTATCTTGCTGCCGCGCGGCGCGGCGCGCTGGCTGCGCCCGCTGTTGCCGCAGCCATTGGTAGAGCTGGCCCCCGGAGAAGAAAAGACCTTCGGGAAGGTGAGCATCACCGTCACCCGCGCCGTTCATGGCAACGATCCGCCCAAAACCGTGCTCGATCTGGCGCAGGGCTATTTTTTGAAGGGGAGCCACACCATCTACTTCCCCGGCGACACGGATATTTTCCCTGAGATGGAGGAGATGTGCGAGCACGGCCTGGATGTCGCGCTTTTGCCCATCTGGGGTTGGGGGCCGACCCTGGGCGTAGGGCATATGGATCCCGAACGCGCGGCCGAGGCGCTCACACATCTCTGCCCGCGCTTTGTCGTCCCCATTCACTGGGCCAGTTTCCGTCCCCTTGGCCCAATCTGGCATTTCTTCACCTTTCTCCATCGCCCTGGCCCGGATTTCGTGCGTTTCGCGGCCGAGTACGCCCCCGAAACCTGCGTGCATCTGCTCAAACCGGGCGAAGCGCTCATTCTGGACGACGGAAGCGTCATCCCCTGCGATAAACCGCCTGGCGACGATGTGGGGTAGGGGCAGATCGTGATCCGCCCTTACCGACCTCCGATCTCCGATCTCCGACCTCTGACCTCCGACCTCCGATCTCCGCCCCATGTCCCTCACTCCCTTTTTCTCCCCGCGCGGCGTCGCGGTCATTGGCGCTTCGGCCACGCCGGGCAAGTTGGGTTACGGCGTTGTCCGCAACCTGCTGCAATACGGCTACCAGGGCGGCGTCTATCCCGTCAATCCCCGTGCCGAGACCATTCTGGGGCGGCCCTGCTTTCCCGATATCGCCAGTGTTCCCGATCCGGTGGATCTGGCGGTCATCATCATCCCCGCGCCCGCCGTGCCCGCGGTTTTGCAGGACTGCGCCGGCCGCGGCATCCGCGCCGCCACGATCCTGTCCGGCGGCTTCGCCGAAACCGGCCGCGCGGGAGCGGAACGACAGGCCGAGATCAGCGCCATCGCCCGGGCGCACGACATGCGTTTCATCGGCCCCAACTGCGTGGGGGTTTTGGACGCACACAGTGGCCTGAACACGACGTTCATCGAACAGATGCCTGACCCCGGCCCCATCGCTTTTCTTTCGCAATCGGGCGCGATGGGCGGGGCGCTGATCGACTGGGCCAGGGGCCAGCACATCGGCCTTTCCCACTTTTCCAGCCTGGGCAACGCCGCCGATGTGACCGAGACCGACATGATCGTCGCCCTGGCGGATGATCCCAACACCACCGTGATCACCGCCTACATCGAAGGCGTCCGCAATGGCGCTGACTTCATGTCCGCGGCCCGACGCGTCACCCGCAGCAAACCGATCATCGCCCTGAAAGTAGGCGGAACCGAAGCCGGCGCTCGGGCGGTGGCCTCCCACACCGCCAGTTTGGCCGGGGCCGACGCCGCCTACCGCGCCGCCTTCGCCCAGTGCGGGGTTCTGCAAGCGCACACCGCCGAGGATCTGTTTGGCATCGCCCTGGGCCTGGCCTACCAACCCCCGCCCCGCGGCGACCGCGTCGCCATCATCACCAACGCCGGAGGCCCGGCCGCTATCGCCGCCGACGCTCTGGCCCGGAGCGGTCTGGCGCTGCCGGAGCCGGGCGAGACCACGCACGACGCCCTGCGCTCTGCTTTTGGCCCCGCGCCGCAACTTTTCAACCCCATCGATTTGCTCGGGGCCGCATCCACGGCGGAATTCGAGACCGCCGCCCGCATCCTCCTGGAAAGCGACCAATACGACGCCATTCTCGTCGTACTCGTCCCCAACACCGCCAACGATCCCGAAGGCGTCGCCGACGGTCTGGCCCGCGCCAGCGCCGGCAGCGACAAACCGATCTACGCCTGCTACATGGGTGATGTCAGCATCCGGGCGGGGCGAGAGCGCCTGCACCAACTGCGCATCCCTGCTTACGCCTTCCCTGAAAACGCGGCCCGCGCCCTGGGCGCAGCCCGCGATTGGCGGCGCTGGCTCGACGAACCGGTGCATCTGCCAGAACCGGTCGCCCCCCTGCCTCCGGCCATCCGTCAAACGCTCGACCGACATCTTGATTCCGGCCGCTCCGCCCTGGGCGAGACCGAGCTCTATCCCCTGCTCGAAATGCTCGACTTCCCCCTCCCGCCCGTCGCCCTCGCCCACTCGCCAGACGAGGCCGTCAGCTTCGCTGATCAGGTCGGCTATCCCGTCGTCCTCAAAATCGCCTCCCCCGACATCCTGCACAAATCGGACGTGGACGGCGTTCGGCTCAACCTGACCACCGCCGCCGAGGTCGCCGCCGCCTACGCAGACTTGCTTACCCAGATGCAAATCGCCCGGCCCGGGGCGCAGATCTCAGGCGTTCTGGTGCAGAAAATGGCCGGGCCCGGCGCGGAAGTGATCATCGGCATGAGACGAGATCCCACCTTCGGCCCCATGCTTATGTTCGGCGGCGGCGGCGTGTACGTGGAGGCGCTCAAAGATGTGGCTTTCCGCATCGCCCCCCTCAGCCGCGCCGATGCCCGCAACATGATTGCAGAAACGGTGGCGGGCCGCTTACTGGCCGCCCCGCGCGGTGGCCCCCCGGGTGACATCGACGCCGTGGCGGAACTCATTCTCAAAGTGGCCGACCTGGCCCTGGCCGTCCCCGACCTGGCTGAGTTTGAACTCAACCCGGTGATCGTGCATCCGGCCGGTGGCGGAGTCACCACGGTAGATGCGCGGGCGATTTTGCAAACGCAGCCCTAACCCGGATAAGCCGGAATCCAAAAAAGGTTATCCGCAGATTACACAGATCAAAGGAACACTGATAGGGAAAAACGCTGATTTTTCTATCGACTTGATCTGAGTTTTTCCCTATCAGTGTATTTCTGATCGCTCTATTCGACGAACAGAGCGGTGTCCCATGCTCTTCACCCTCATTCAGTTTCGCCGCACGACCTCCACCCAGACCTGGCTGCGCGACTGGGCGCGGCTGGGCGCGCGCGAAGGCTTGGTGGTGCAAGCGTTGGCACAGACGGCCGGCCGGGGACGGTTGCAACGAAGTTGGCATTCGCCGTATAATGAAGGCCTGTACCTCTCGGTGTTGTTGCGCCCGGCCATCCCCCTCGCACGGGCCAGCCACTTGACCATGTTGGTTTCTCTGGCCGCGATCGAAGCCTGCCAGATCGTCGCCGGCGTGTCACCAGCGCCCAAATGGCCGAACGATCTCCTCTGGCAGGGGCGCAAACTGGCCGGCGTGTTGACCGAATTAGAGAACCAGCAAGATCGGTTGAGCTATGCCGTCATCGGTTTGGGCTTGAATGTCAACACCGATTTCAGCGAAACGCCCCTGGCCGAAACGGCGATTAGCTTACAGCAGATCACCGGCCATTCTGTTAAGCTACCGGCATTACGAGATGCTTATCTCGATGCTCTGGCCAAGCGCTATCAACGTTTTTTGGCTGGTGAATCCCCTGTCCCAGCCTGGAAAGCGCGTTTGGAGCCCCTGGGCCGCAGCGTACGCGTCGTTCAACCTGGACAAACGTCGGTCGAGGGCGTAGCCATCGATGTCAACGCCGCCGGCGCGTTGCTGGTGCAAGATTCCACCGGCGCCATCCACACCATCTGGGCCGGAGATGTAACAGTCAACAGCTAATAATCAACATTCAACGTCCGACCGACTGCACGACTACCTGACACATGCCTCTAGACTTCAATTGGCAGGAAGGCGATGAAGAATTTGGAGAAGCGCTCGAAGACCTCCAACCATCGCCGCCGCCGCAACCGGAACGCTCCCGCTTCAGCTCTGGCCCCATACCGCTAGGCTATCTGTTGCTGCTGGGCGTTGGCGTGGCCCTGGGCATGGCCCTGGGTTTCGGAATCCTCACCGCCATTGGCCAGCGCAATGCCCGCGCCCGTTTCACGCCGATTGTGGAATTGGAGCACCAGGCCCTGGCGCAGGGAGATCAGGATCTGTACAACAATCTGTTCGATCCGGAAGAACAGGCCTGGCGGGAAATGTTGGCGGGGGCTTTTCCCATCGCCACGCAATTATATGACTTCGAAGACGGCGCACCTCGCGTGAGCAATGTGCTTTTGCTCGGGGAATACGCTGAGATCGAAATCAAGTTCAACTACCGGGGACAACCCTATCGTCGCCTGGAAAATATGCGTCAGGTGGACGGGCAATGGCGCCTTTCCCGGGAAACGGCGGCGGATTGGGGCAAATCCTGGTTCGTGGAAGAAGAGCATGTTACGGTGCGCTATCGGGGACGCGATGAATTCCTGTACGATCTGATCCCCGAGATCGAGGCGACGGCGAAATATTTCTGCGAGCGCTATCAGCCGCCTGACCCCTGCCTGGTCGATCTCGACATCAAGCCGAATGCCGATTGGCTGCCCTTCATCCCGGCTGAAGGCGCTCGCCCCCTGCCGCCTTTGAGCGAATATCGCATCATGACAAAAGGAAATTCGGGGCTGGTGACGCTGAACGGCACGGGACAGGAATTGAGGGACAGCGTTTTTCGCGATCGTTTTATGACCTTGTTCCCCACGGTCGACAATATCAATAAAATCTACGCCGCCAAATTCGAGTCAGAAGCGGAGCGGGAAGTGTCGATCAAACGTTTGTATCATGAAGCCATGCCTCTGACCCTCGTGTCGCCGAGGCTGGTGGGCGTGCGGGGCGACGAGCCCCATCCGTTGTGGTGGCTGCAACTGCACGAGGCCATTGGCGATGTCATCGCTCGCCGCGCCCTGGGCTCGGTGACGGCGCAGGAAGACGCCGCTTACACGGCTTGGGCCGCCGTGCGCGGGGATGTCGCTATTCAGGCCGAGCGACTCAGCGGCGTTTCTTATCAGGCGGACGCCACCACGCCCTTCGCACCGGACGCAGCCGCGGTTGGCCGCGCCCTGGTTACGGGGGACCTGGAGCAACGCGCCGCGGCCATGAGCTTCGCTCATTTCCTGCTCGAACGTTATGGCGAGGAAGCGCTGGTGGGGCTCATGCACCAAGCCCGGACTTCGTTCGACACCGATGATATCTACGCGCCGGTGGGGGTCAGTCCCCAACAATTGTCGGAAGCCTGGCGGCAGTGGTTAACCAGGGAATAAACCCTACGCCCGTCATGTCGAAGCGCAGCGAGACATCCCCGACATGGTGGCGTACATGCAGCGAGACATCTCCGACATGGTGGCGTACATGCAGGGGGATATCTCCTCCCGTTGGTCGTCGATATGACGCGCGTTTTCAGGGTAGTAAATCGATGATCACGATCTCGGGCAGGCAGCGAAAACGGAGCGGGGTCGATTCGCCCATGCCGCGCGAGACGATCATCTGCCTGCCGCCAGGCAAGTCGTCGAAATAGCCGGCCGGATGCTGGCGAGACAGCACCGTGCCCTGCGTGTGAACTGCTCCCAACCAGGGCAACACGACCTGCCCGCCGTGCGTGTGCCCCGCCACCGCCAGGGCGACGCGCTGGGCCGGGGCCGAATAAGCCAGGTCGGGGTTATGGGTGAGCAGAATCAAAGAAGCGTCGGGAGGAACGGACGCCAGCGCTCGCTCCAGATCGGGCTCACCTTCCACCAGATCATCCACCCCCGCCAACCAGAGTTCGGGATGGCCCGGCAGGGCGCATGACTTGTTATCGCATAGCTGCACGTCGTAAAGCTGCAAAAGTTCCCGCAGTTCCCTCGTATTGTTGGACACGGCGGCAAAGCGTAAGCGATCGTTGCGATAGATATTCCAGAACAGCGACAACAGTTGTCCCAGCTCGCGCATGGTGGTTTTCAGAGACAACTGTAGTGAATTCGCCGCCGTGATCTCGCGCCAGGCATTCTGGAAAAACGCGTGATAAGAGTATTCAGCGTAGTCGTGGTTGCCCAATACGGCATAACGCCCCAGGGGTGCGGGCGGCAACATCAGCAACATTTCCTCGACCGCGTCCAGGCCGGCGTCGTTGTGCAGGAAGTCGCCCGTGAGCAGAATCAGGTCGGGCTTGAGGTCCGCCAGAATGGCTTCCATGCGTTGCAAACGGCTGCGGCGCACCCAACTATCGCCGCCGAAATGCTGATCCGAAAGATGCAGGATGCGGAGGCCCGCGCCAACGCCGCCCGGGAGCGTGAGGCGATAGCGCTGCACCCTCATGCGCGGACGTTCTCCTCCCCAGGCATAGAGCAACAACGCCCCACCAAAGGCAATCAACCCGGCAGCGCCTGCCTTCAACACCTTGTTCATTGGTCCCGAGCCTCGATCGCGGCCAACGCCTGCCGCGCGGCCTGGCTAATGCCCTGATCCTTGCTGCCGATCATCTTGCGCAATGGTCGCCGCGCAGCCGCCGAACCGAAGCGCTCCAGCCCGGCCACGGCCGCCAACACCACCCAGCGATTGCGATCCGACAGGGCCTCGATCAGGGGAAGCGTGGCGCCGGAATCGCCCAGGTCTCGCAGCGCCTCGGCCGCGGCCAGGCGCACGTCGCTATTGCGGTCAGCCAGGAGATCGACCAAACGAATGAGCGTGCGGTCATCGGGGTAATCGTTCAGAGCGCGCGCGGCGATGGCGCGGATGCGCTGGTCGCGTTTGAAACTGGCCTCGTAAAGCGCTTCGTGGGCGACAGGATCGGAGGCGCGCTCGGCCAACTGCCGGGCGGCGTCGACGCGCGCTTCCGGATCGTGGCTGCGCAAGAGGTAGATCAGGCGTTCGGTGGTGGGCGGTTCGAACATGAGAGGGTCAGGGAGTTACGAATCCGCTGAATAGTGTCGTGGATCGACGAAGCGGTGTCAAGTTTGCCTGAGCTCAGGGCCCGTAACGAAAAAAACGCCCTGGCTTACTGGCCGGAGCGTTTTGGGGGGTATTGCAGAGAACGTGGTTCAAGCGCCGATTTTCTTGTTCAGATCATCCACTTTCTGCGAAAGCGCACTGATTTTCTGGCTGAGACTCTCGACATCGCCTTTGCTGGGGATATTCATGCGATTGAGTATCGATTCGATGCGCTGATCCAGGACGCTATCCACTTTTTCCACTTTCCCGACGGCCTCATCGGCCCCCTTCTTCCCGCGTTCAAACAGATCGCTGATCAATTCCCGACCATCCGCCTCGGCGATCTCGCCCTTTTCGACCAGACGATTGACGATTGCTTCGATCTCTTCTTTGCTCAGCGCCACCGCGCCGATAGCGGCTCGCATCACGGTGCGAACGATTTTGACTACAGGATTTTGGCCGTTCAGAGAATCGGCTGCTTTTTGTGCGGTTGCTTTGACTGGTGACATCATGAGATTTCTCCTGACTACTGCTACTAATGCTTTAAGTTGAGAGGTGTGACGCACTGCGTCATCGCTATCGTAACACGACGCGGCATAGCTGTCAAGATGCCATTTCCCTCAACGCGCAATCAGCGTCCGCGACTCCAGATCGTACAGGCCGTAGGCGGCAGCCAATATCTCGATAGGATGACGGCTGGGCAGATCGGTTCCGTGCTCCAATTGCCAGCGGCAGGTCTCCGAATCGCAGGCCGTAATTTCAACCTCATCCCCCTGTTCCCGTACAAAACTGAACAACTCCTCCCCCACCTCCATGCTGATCTGATACTTCTCGACTTTGTAGCCGTAGGTCCCGGCGATTCCGCAACAGCGAGCTTCGCTCTCGCGCAGATCGATGCCCGGAATCAGCGACAAGATCTCCATCGCCGGTTTGCCGACGCGGTGGGCGCGATACTGGCACGGCGCGTGATAAGGCAGCACCATGTCGATGCGCTCGAAATCGGTGCGCAGTTCGCCTGCTTCGTGCAACTCTCTCAACCACTCGAAGATATCCCATACCGCCATTTTCAGGGCGAGGGCGTCTTCGCCGTGTCGGTCCAGAAGTTCGGGCGCTTCTTCCTTCAGCGTAAGCGTGCAACTGGTGCTGGTTCCCACGATGTCGAAGCCATCGCCCGCGTACGGCCCCAATTTGCGCAGATTATTGTCGTACAACTTCTCCGCCGCCTTGAACTCGCCGTTGCTGAGCATGGGCAGGCCGCAACAGTTCTGCGGCGGCACGATCACCTCGTAGCCATTGTGCTCGAACACCGCCACCGCCGCTCGACCGATGAAAGGCTCGTAGTACATGGTGGCGCAACCATGAAAATACACCACCTTTTTGTCTGATTGCAAGCGCTGATCCTCGCGGCTGTTCCACCAATCGACAAACGTGCCATCTGTGCTCCAGCGCGGCAGCGGCGCTTCCCGGGCGATGCCCATCACCTTCTCGGCCACGACCCGACTAACGGGATTGTGCAGGCTGAAATTCGCCAATGACGGGGCGATGCTGCCCACTTTGCCCAGCAGTTCGTTGCGCCCCAACACCCGGTTCCGCAAGGGGATGCCCTGATCAGCGGCGATCTGGGCGCGAGCTCGGGCGTTCAACTCGGCGATTTTGACGCCGCTGGGGCAGACTTCGTTGCACACGCGGCAGCCGGAGCAATAATCCACCGAGTGGTCGGGCGAGTGCGGCTGGCCGTTCTCGCGGAAGCGCTGCGCCTGGGGCCCGGCGTATTTGGGGCCGGGGAACAGATCGGTGACCGCCGCCACCGGGCAGTAGCTGGTGCAGATGTTGCACTTGATACACTCGTCGAGTGTGGGGCCGACGGAGAGCCAGGATTCGGTGAACATAGGAGGTGGTGCGTGTTACGTGATTGCCTGTGAGGAGACGATTTGCTTAGCCGCCGCCATGCCCGTAACAACGTCGATCCCGGTCAGGCTGCGCTCGCGGATGGGGTCGGAGCCGGCGAGGACGCCGCCAGCGGCCCAGAGGTTGGCGTAAACAGGCTCGCCGGAAGGATGAACGGGCTGGAATCGACGATTGACCCGCACGCCGCCGCGGTTGACAGGTTGGCCGTCCGGGTGCAGAAACAATGGCCGGAACCACTGACTGCGCTGCTGGGGGACGGTGAGCGGTAGGTCGAACACCACCTCCCACACCCGGCCCGTGTGATCGCTGTCGAAGCCGCCGCCGAGGATGCCGCCGGTCGCCAGCAGGTAAGCCCTGGCACGGTGTTTGAGCGGGCGGGCGCTCGTCGCTGTCTCGACCCATTGGATGTTTCCCCCGCCGTCGCTGCTGAATCCGACCGCCTCCATGCCGGCCTCGACGCGTACGCCGAGCTGCAACAGATGCCTGCGCAACGCCTGGTAAAGGCGGATGCCCGGCACGCTGGGCGGCAGGGTGGGGATCTCGAAGATCGGAGCTCCCACCTGCTGTTCGAGATCAGCCAGGGCGGCGGGGTGCTCGTCCAGGCCGACGATAGCCGGTAGTCCCACCCGCTCACCCGGCCCGGCCAGTCGTTTCAACTCGACCGCCAAGTTGCGGCGGCGGGCGGGGTCATCCAGGGCGTGCGCCAGGTGCACGGTGTTGGCGTCTCTGCGCTCGCTGAGCAGGGCGAATGGCAGGAAGGCGGCGCGCGCGGCATAGCCCAGCTTGCCCAGGTTTTCGGCGATCAGGGCCGGGTAGAAATCGCGCAGGCCCTCGAAGCCGACGATCAGCATCGGCTCCGGGCGACCGAGATCGCCGGCATGTTGGCTGGCGGGGGCCAAAAACACCGGTCGGGCCGCACCGAGGGGCGAGGGCAGCAGGATGTTCTCGCTCACGACAAAGTCGTCCGCGCCAGCGGCGGGACGATACGGCAGGCCGAGTTCGGCGGTCAGGGCCGCAAATCGCTCCAGGGCGGCGTGGATATCCGCCTCATCCAGCAGACGGTAAGGATGCGTCGGCGGGAGCGCAGCAAGTTGATCGAGAGGGCGATTGACGACGCCGGCGCTGTCCGGTGGATAAGCGAGCACGTCGATGGTTCCCGCGTCCCAGTGCAGCGCGCCCAGTCCCTTGGCGATGACGCGTACGCTCAAGCTCGCTTTGGCGGCGTGGTAAGCGGCCATCAGCCCCGACAAACCAGCGCCGATCACGAGTAGATCGATCATTCCGGCATCTCCGTGTTCTCGTTAGGCGTGGTGTCGAAGGCGTAGAAATCGCTGAGCGGGCTGCTGTCGCCATCGACAGGCAAATGGTCGGCGGCCATGAGGCTGAGGTAGATCAGTTCGTCCAGGCGCTCCTGCTTCAATTGCCGTCCCCACAAAATGGGCGCGACGCCTTTCCAGCGTTCCTGGAGAAAGTCGCGCAGCAACAAGTTCGGGTTAGGGATTGCGTATTGCGTGGTGCGTGGTGCGTGGTGCGTGGTGTGGGCGGGCGACTGGAGATAGGCGACATCCCAACTCTGACTTCTGACCTCCGACCTCTGACCTCTGTTC
>DUEF01000213.1 GCA_011176555.1 Caldilineae bacterium | reverse complement strand
TAGCCACCAGAGGCCAGCTTGATGCCGATGAGGTCGGCTATAACGGAGGAGTTGCCGTGGGCGATGTTGGCGAAGGGGCCAGCGTGTACGAACGCGGGCGTTCCTTCCAGGGTCTGCATCAGGTTGGGCATGATGGCGTCTTTCATCAGCACCGTCAGCGCGCCGCCTACGCCCAGATCATCGGCGGTGATGGGCACGCCAGCTCTGCTGGTGCCGATAACCATGTTGCCCAAGCGCTCGCGCATGTCGGCCAGGCTGGTGGTCAGAGCCAGGATCGCCATGATCTCGCTGGCGACGGTGATGTCGAAGCCGGTGAGCCGCGTGAATTTCTCCTTCGGGCCCAGGCCGATCTCGATGCCGCGCAGGTAGCGGTCGTTGGTGTCGGTGACGCGTCGCCAGGTGATGCTGTCCGGGTCGATGTCGAGCCGCACGAAAGCGCTGCGCTCTTCCTCGGTCAGATCGTTGGGATCGGTCTTGTCGATGCCCAGTTTTTGTAAGCGTTTGAGCATCACAGGCGAGAATTTGCGGCTGCCATCCTTGGCGGGCGGGCACAGGCGGTTGAACAGCGATTCGTCCGACTGGTAGGACTCGTGGTGCATGCGGGTGTCGATCGCCGCCGCCAGCAGGTTGTTCGATGCTGTGATGGCGTGAATGTCGCCCGTCAGATGCAGGTTGAAGTCCTCCATGGGGATGATCTGGCTGTAGCCGCCGCCGGCCGCGCCACCCTTGATGCCAAAGGTTGGGCCCTGGCTGGGTTGGCGGATGCAGGTCACCACTTTTTGTCCGAGGAACGCGCCCAGCGCCTGGCTGAGGCCAACTGTGGTGGTGGTCTTACCCTCGCCCAACGGCGTCGGCGTGATGGCAGTCACCAGCACGTATTTCCCATCAGGGCGGTCGGCCAGACGGTCGCGCACTTCCAGGCGGACCTTGGCTTTTTTGTTGCCATACAATTCCAGTTCTTCTGGCAACAGGCCCAACTCTTCGGCGATGATCGAAATGTCAATCGGCTCGACAGATTGGGCGATTTCGATGTCGCTGGGTACGGGTCGTTTGAGGTCTGTGAGTTTGTGAGGCATTGTTCAGCTCCTTTGCTGAGTGTCGCAGGTTTGTGCCTTTGGGGGCGGAGGGTTTGTGAATAAACTAAATCGAGTGATATATCACAAGGATAGTGCAAAACTATGATTTTGACAAAAAACGGTGGGCGGCATTACAGGAAGGTGGTGATGTCATCCAGGGATTTCTTGTCGATGTCGGGAACCTGCACCCCGGCGGCGGGATAGCCGGTGACGAGGATGAGGTAGGGACGTTCGTTGGCCGGGCGCTGGAGGATGGTGGAGAGAAAACCCATGGGGCTGGGCGTATGCGTGAGCGTGGCGAGACCGGCATGGTGCAAGGCGGCGATCAACAGGCCGGTGGCGATGCCGACTGATTCATTCACATAATAGTGCTTCACTTTTTCGCCCTCCTCGTCCAGGCCGTAACGTTGGGCGAAGATGGCGATGAGGAAGGGGGCGGTTTCCAGGAAGGGCTTGCTGGCGTCCGTGCCCAGGTGTTCGAGTGCGTCCAGCCATTCTTCTGAAGCCCGACCAGCGTAAAACGCCCGCTCTTCCTGCTCCGCGGCCAGACGAATTTGGCGTTTGATGTCCGGGTCGCTGACGACGACGAAATGCCAGGGCTGCTGGTTGGCGCCACTGGGCGCTGTGCCGGCGGTGCGGATGCAGGTTTCGATGATGTGGCGGGGCACAGGACGTTCGGAAAAATCTCGAACGGTGCGGCGGCGCTTCATCTCGACATAAAACTCGTCTGCCCGTTGCTGCATTCCCGCGGGAGGATATTCGCGAAAAGAGAGAGGAATGAACTGGGGTTGGGTCATGCGGAAACCGAGATCTGACTGGCCCTTGAACGGGAGGTATGCAATCCTTCACGCATCGATAGTGACGCGTGGATTTTAGCACATCGCCACATGACGTACAAAGCAATAACGCCAGCGCAACCGCAAGTGTTGGCTTAGCGCGCCCCCCGGCGTCGTCGGCGAGCGCGCGGGCGTCGGGGCGTGGCCGGACGGTCGGGTAACAGACCCGCCAGGTGGGGATAAGGATCGCTCTGATGGGGGATGTGGATGGCTTTGACAAACTCCTCCTGGAACTCAGGATCCATGGCGGTCTCGACATAACGCACCCAATGGGCGATTTCCTGCGCTTCCAGACGTTTGTTGCGGTTCAGCAGGGCGATGCGCGCGCCATCTCCGGCCGCGTTGCCCACCGCATACACCCGGCCCAGATCGCAATCGGGGATCAGGCCCAGGATCATGGCGTGTTTGGGATCGATGTAGCTGCCGAAGGCCCCGGCCAGCACCACTCGATCCACCTGCTCGACGCCCGCCCGCATCATCAGCAACTTGGCCCCGGCGTACAGCGCGGCCTTGGCAAGTTGGATGGCGCGCACATCGTCCTGCGTGACCAGGATGGCTTCGCCATTGGCGGTCTGATCGGCGGTCGCCAGCACATAGGCCGCTCTCTTTCCCTCCCAGCGGAATCTTGCGCCCTGGCAGTCGGGGTGAAACCGGCCGTCCGGGAGCAGGATCCCGGCCAGGAAGAGTTCGGCCACCGCTTCGATGATGCCAGAGCCGCAGATGCCGGTGGGCAGATGGCCGGGCTGCTCGCCAGGCGGGGCCTCGGCGTCGTCCGGCCACTGATCCGACCAGCGTTCCTCCCCGATCACCTTGAAGCGCGCCGCTTTGCTGGCCGGGTCGATGCGCACCCGCTCGATGGCCCCGGGCGCGGCCCGCATCCCAAAACTGATCTGTGCGCCCTCGAACGCGGGGCCGGTGGGGCTGGAGGCGCTGAACATCCAGTCCCGGTTGCCGAGCAGGATTTCGGCGTTGGTTCCCACATCGACGATCAGCACGATGTCGTTCTGGCGATACGGTTCTTCGGCGATGAGCACGCCCACATTGTCCGCGCCCACGTGTCCCGCTTCTGAAGGCAGGATGTGGACGTTGGCCGCGGGATGAAAGCGCAAGCCCAAATCCCGCGCTTTGATATCCATGCTGTCCCGGTTGGCCAGGGCGAAGGGCGCGCCGCCGATTTCTTTG
>DUEF01000212.1 GCA_011176555.1 Caldilineae bacterium | reverse complement strand
TGATGCGCACCGAAGCGCCGCCGTTAATGCGCAGGGAGCCGTCCAACGAAAGCACTTCGATATCACTCTCGTCGAGGCCCTTCACATTGACGGGGCCATCCGCCTCTAACGCCAGGCGGACGGATTGGGGCGCTGCCATCGTCAGCGGGCCATCAGCGTGAACATGGACTTGTTGGCCGTCGCGTTGCCAGTCCAGCGCTGCGACGCCCCTGGCGATGACTTCCTGGCCGGGAATCCCTTTGAGGGAGAGGGGACCGTTGCAGGTGAGGACCAGCGTGTCGTCCTGGCTTAGCGTTAATGGTTTGGAAACGGGTCTGGCTTTGCGCTTGCGATGCCGTTTTCTGTTTGTTGTCATCATGTGTTTTCTCCTTTCAGCAGCCTGATAGCCTCATCAGACGTGATTGCGCCCGCGTCGAGGTCGGCCAGAATCTGGCGACGGCGTTCCGGGGATGCAGGGCGGAGCTTGCCCTCATCGGAGCCGCTGGGTTCATACCCTACCGCCCGGATGACCTCGTGCAACTGCGCCCGCGCCGTGGGGTAGGATATCCCCAACAGCTCCTGCACCCGATTCAGTTTGCCCTCAGAGCGAATGAACAGCTCGATAAAATGTTGGTGATCGGGTGAAAGCCGGGCCAGGGGGGGCAGTTCAAAGGCCCCCTCCACCGCAGTGCCGCAGTGCGAGCAGGCAAGTTTTGTGACGTAAAGGTTTTGTCCGCAGACGGGACAATGACCGGGAACAGGGTACTTCATCATACACCTCTTGGAAAGGTTTTTGCTTCGATTTGAATTTCTCGACGTATCATAGCATAATATTTTATAATTGTCAACATGCCTTTAATAAAATTGAATGAAATGCAAAATAAATTTATCAATCATTCAAGATTCTTGATTATCGCTCTGCGTTGAACCGGCCGGGCTTCTGGGGTATACTTACTGTGGCAGGCGAGTCATTCGAACAAATATTCATAAATTCAGTGAAGTCAGAATGTACGTTCTTATCAGGTGCGATTACCAACATTTTGTTAGTTATGCTAATATGAAGATTACAGATTATTATAGAGTTGTTCTTGCAGTTCTTTGCTGCAATTGTTGTGTAGCCTGTCAGTATATTTCTCAGCTAAGGAGACAATCTCATGTCTGGTTCGGTGTCAGAGCTTAGTCGCCGGGAATTCTTAAGCATTTTCAATGGGGCTGGTCTGGGAACCAGGAGGGATGGTGTGCACAGCAACGAACTGGAAAGATCTGTTTTGCGGATGGTGTGGGGCGCCAAAGTGATTGAATCCGTCCCTCCCATACCGGTGATAGCACTCAATCGTATGGGCTTCGGTCCCAGGCCCGGTGATTTCGAAGCGTTCGCTGCGCTCGGCGATGACGACCTCACCAGGCTAAACAATTACATCGAGCAGCAACTTCATCCCGGCAGCATCAATGATTCTGATCTAGAGTCTCGCATTACGGCTGAGGAATATCCAACCAAGGACAAAACCAGGCAAGAACTCTGGCAAGAGCATCACCGCTCAGACGTAGGCGAGGAGCGGAGGCGCCCCTATCAAGATGTCAAACGCCTCAAATTCTTGCGGGCTCTTTACAGCAAGCGTCAACTGTACGAATTGTTGACTGAGTTCTGGCACGATCACTTTAACGTCGATGCCGGATCGAACGTAATCAGGTCGATGATCATGTATTACGACAGGGATGTGATACGGCCTTATGTGTTGAGCAATTTTCGTATGTTGCTGGAGGCGGTGGCAACTAGCACCTGCATGCTTGATTATCTCGATAACTATGTCAACAAAAAGACAGGCCCCAATGAGAACTGGGCGCGGGAACTGCTGGAGCTCCACACGTTGGGGCAAGACCACTATTACGGTTCCATTCCTCAGGAGGATGTGCCAGGTTTTCCCGATGCACCGGAGGGTTATGTAGAAGCTGATGTCTTTGCTGTAACTCGTTGTTTCACGGGGTGGTCGTTCAATTACAAAGAATCTGAGGGAGATACAGGCGAGTTTCTCTACCGCGCTAATTGGCATGATAATGGCTCCAAACTGGTGTTGGGACAGACTTTGCCTGCCGATCAGGATATCAACGATCCTATGAAAGATGGTCAGGATGTCCTGGATTTGGTGGCTTCACATCCCGGCACGGCGAAACACATCAGTTATAAGCTATGCCGCCGTTTGATTGGTGATGAACCTCCTGAATCTCTCGTATCTTCAGCCGCAGACATTTTTTTGGCCAATGTGTCTGAGCCCGACCAGATCGCACAGGTCGTGCGCCATATTTTGCAATCAGAGGCTTTTCGCACGACCTGGAATGAGAAGTTCAAGCGTCCTTTCGAGGTGATAGCCAGCGCCATGCGAGGGGTGGATGCTGATGTCGAGTTCGTCTACGATGGAAGTTGGACGAATAAGTTCTTTTGGCATTTCAACAACATCGGTCAACCCCCGTTTTATTGGGAGCCGCCCGATGGTTACCCCGATGTCGGCGCTTACTGGCGGAGTAGCAATTCTTTCGTCATGCGTTGGCGGCACCTGATTTGGTTGGTGGATGACAAAGCCGCCGCCACCCCCGCCGACCTGACTGCCGATGTCGTTAATCAGACGCCCGCCGACAGGCGTTCGCCCAATGCACTGGCCGATTATTGGATTGAACGACTGTTCGGATACGAGATCCCTGGCGCAGAGCGCCAAATCGTCGTCGATTTTATGGCGCAAGGGGCGGATCCGGACGTAGATCTTCCCCTGGACAGCGACGAGTCCCTGCAATCCCGCCTGCGCAACATGGTCGCTCTGATTCTAAGTTCCGAACTGTTCCAGCAACGCTGAGATCTCAGCAATGAGTCGCCTGGGTTATTCACATCCGATCCAAGGTAGACAACGTAATCTCAAAGGAGCCGTATAATGCCTGTCATAAGCCGTCGTGCATTTTTGAAAGTTGGGTGTTCCGCCGCCATTGCTGCCATGGCGGGCTCTCGGTTTGGCTCTTTGGTGTTCGGTAGCCCTCTGGCAGAGCCGAATCAGAACATCATGGTCGTGATTTTTCTCCGTGGCGGCGCTGATGTTTTGAATATCCTCACGCCGTTGTCCGGTGATGATAGAGCCTATTACGAAGATGCCCGGCCTGAGTTGAAAATCCCTGTGGCCGAATTGCTCCCCCTGGGCGGGGATCCCTTCGGTCTTCATCCCGCAATGGGTGCGCTTTACGATATATACAACACCGGTGATTTGGCGATCGTGCGGGCCGCAGGCATGCACTCAGATACACGGAGCCATTTCGACGCACAGGCTTTCATGGAGCGGGGAGCGCCGGATCAGGCCTTGCCCTCGACGGGTTGGCTAACGCGCCATATCGAAACAGCGCCTTTTACGATCGGTTCGGATGAGCTGGGCAACGTCGCACTGGAAACGGCTTTGCCCGCTTCCTTCGCCAGTTCTCCCGATGCCATTGCCCTCAATAAGTTTAACTCCTTTGATTTGAATACAGGTGAATACGAATGGCGGGATGAATTGAAGGCGTCGATTCGACAAATGTATGAATTGGGGACATCGGACAGCCACGTTTATGGCGTGAACGCCCTTGATGCTGTGGATATTGTAACGGCCAATTTTTCGGATGATTACACGCCCGAACCGGGTGTGGTGTATCCTGACAATGGTTTTGGCGATCACCTGAAAATGTTGGCCCAGATTATAAAGAAGCAGGTTGGCTTGCGTACTGCGACGATCGACCTGGGAGGGTGGGATACACACAAAAGCCAGGGTGGCGGTTCTACGGGCTATTTTTCTGATATGCTGGGTGTGCTATCCGATGGCCTGGGGGCCCTTTACGCCGACTTGAACACCTCGCAGACAGACTACCGTGGGCGCGTCACGATCGCAACGATGAGTGAGTTTGGCCGTCGTTTTGTGGAGAACGCCAACGTCGGCACCGATCATGGACATGGGGGGATGTTGATGGTGCTGGGAGGACAGGCCAATGGCGGGTTGCATGGCGTGTGGCCGGGCCTGCACACGGATCAACTTTACAATGGCAAAGATCTGGCAGTGACAACCGACTATCGGCGAGTGTTGAGCGAACTCATCATTCGTCAGTTCAATAACACGAACATTGATTATGTGTTTCCCGAATACACAGGTTATTCGCCCCTGGGGGTGATCCGCAGTATACCCGAAACGCCGGTCACGCAAATACGTAAGGCCGGCAGTGATGTCGAAATTACCTGGGGGCACATTGCAAAGGACACCGACGGCCGGGATGTGGACATCGACCGCTACGAGGTTTGGCGGAGCGCTTCACCCTATTTCGATCCCATCGAATTGGGCTTGGAGCCCATTTCCAGCATCGTTCCGCCAGGAGATGCAAACGAAGGCGATCCCGTTGTTTTCACCGATGCTGGCGTAGCGGCCACTGTGGGATCCTATTATTACACCGTGCGCGCGGTGGGCGTAGATGAACAGGTTTCCGGTTTGGCGCGGGAGACGGGGGAGTTCACCTATGAATTGATACGGTGAGCGCGACTCACCATGTCAGGTCCTCGATTGTTGCAAAAACGCACGAGAACCTGACATGCGTTGATCCGTAGGGCGGGATCAATTGCCGGGAATCAGGGCGTAATCAAACTCCCCGACCCGATTGGATGACCCTGATGCGCCGCCGCCAACATAGCCGCGCAGCACGTAGAAGTAGTTTTGCGTTTCGCTACCAACCGCGCCTACGTCTCTGTAGGTCATTTCGCCAGCAACAGCGGTTTCGGTGGATAGTTTTGTCCCTTCGCCCTGATCCGGAGCAAAGTAAGGTGAAGTGTGACGCCAAATCTCATACGCTGTATTGGGGTCAACATGTTGCCAACGCAGTAAGGCGTCGAAATCGCCGCTACGCTCAATAGACACATCGGGGGCCTTGGCCGTAGCGCACTCGGGCGGTTGGCCGCTAAAGGGTGTGAATTTGACTGCCAGCCCCGCAGTGATGGGAGGATTGTTGGCATAAGAATACGATACGCCACGACTTCCGTCATCGTTCTCGATACCAACGCTGGTGAAATCTGGCCAACTGATGGTCTGATACTGGAGCAATATGGAATCATCGTTGCTATCAAGGATGATCTCAAAGGTTTCGGGATCGCCACTCTTCCAGTGCTCGACCTGATGGTATTCGATGACAAAGCGTCCATCACCCAGGTCCTTGGTGTAGATAACTCCCTGGGCGCCTCCTTCCGGATTCAAATCCTCGCCAAATGCGTAGATGGCATTGTTTGGCGGCCCTTCAAAGGGAATTGTCCCATGCCAGCGATCGTAGCCCTGTCCAAAGGAAATGAAACCGTTGGAACTGATGTATACGCTGGTGTAGGAATTGTCATAGAAGGTGAATGAGAAAGGTAGCGACACATTCGTATTAGCGTCGTCGTCCATATTGTGCGCCGTGCCGTCGGTGGCGTCGATCCACTCATAAGCCACCGAGCAGGTGTCGCCGCCATCCCCAACCAGGTAGTCGGGAGCGGGTTCGAGGCTGAAGTCCTGAGTGGTGGGACCACTTACCGAAACAGTGGTTTTGGCTGAAGCATACCCCGGAGCCGATACTTCCAGCACGCGGTCGCCATGGGGAACATCCGAGAGAAGGTAATCGCCGGTGCTGGTGGTTGTGTCGGTGATGTAGCTGGTGTAGTCCTCGACCAGCTCGACAGTGGCGCCCTCGATGGCCGGACTCGAAGCGCTGTCTTCATCCACCATGCCCGAGACCGGGTCTGTGGGCAGGGCCGAGAGTGCGAAATCCTGAGTGGTGGTCGCGTCCTGGCTGACGCTGGCGCTGACTGTCGTGGCCGAGGCATAGCCAAAAGCCTCGGCCTTGACGTCGTAGGAGCCGCTGCCGACGATGAAACTGTATGCGCCAGAGGCATCTGTGCGCTGCGTCAGCGTATGGCCACTGCGAGTAGCGGACACCACGGCGTCGGCGATGGGATCGCCGGACGAGGCGTCAGTGACCACGCCGCTGAGCGTGCCGGCGTTCGATGCCATCTCTACTGCCGCTAATAAATCGATACGACCATACCCAAATGTGTTGTTGGGGATCTCTGAACCGGGCACGCCGCCGCAGACTTGGCTGCTGGTAAGCTGTACTGCCGTGGCCCGGAAGATTTCTTCGATCTGATCTACTTCGCCGATGAGATCGGGTTCGGCCGAGAGCAATACCGCCACGGCGCCGGTGACGTGCGGGGCGGCCATGGATGTGCCCGAAAAGACAGTGTAGCTATTTGTCGGCACAGACGAACCGATCCCGTCACCCGGTGCGCTGACCTCAGGTCCCGGTCTTCCCGTAAATGGATTGGGGCCTCGACTGCTGAACGAGGATATGCCATCGCTGGAGTTCGTTGAGCCTACATTGAAGGAGGGAACGTTGTCACCTGGTGATCCCAGCGTGCCGCATCCGCTGCCCTCGTTGCCAGCCGAGAAAACGGGGACGATACCCGCAGCTCGCCACGATTCGATAACATCCTCGAAAATGATGCTCCCGCCCGGACCGCCCCATGAGTTATTGACCACCTGGGGGCGCTTGTCGGAATCCGGATTCTGGTCATTGAGATCGGTCGGAGCCAGCATCCATTCCATGGTGGCCATCAGCGTTTCATTGTCAGGACAACAACCAAGGGCGTGAATCCACTCAGCCCCCGGTGCGACGCCAATATCGCCATAAAAAGGAGAGCCTGAGTCACCTCCGGCAGCAGTGCCGGTCGTATGGGTGCCATGATCGTTCCAGTCGCAAGTGCCTGTTGTTGAATCATCACATGTGTCGGCAGGATTGGGATTGTACCAGTTGTAGTTGTGATCCACGCTGGAGCCATTCCAACCTCGGTACGAATTCTTGAGCGCGGGGTGGTCCCACTGTACGCCTGTATCCACCATGCCGATGTCGATGCCCTGCCCGGTTGCGCCATAAGTGCTCCATACCTGGTCTGCGCCGATCTTCTCGATACCCCAAGTCAAATCGAATTGGCCCGGGCTGGCGGCAGTAACAATTTCTTCCGGCGGCTCCGGCGGATCGATTTTCATTTCGGGCACAATGCGTTCCACATCGGGGCGCCGGGCCAGAGCTTCAGCCGCAACCCTGTCACCTGTCACGAAAATGGCGTTAGAGATCCAGAAAGACCGGTAGTGGCTGATGCGACCGGGCACTGCGCCTCGCCCCAGTTTGTCTAATAAATCCGCTTGCGATACCTCGGCGGTCGTTCGTAGCTGTTTCACTACAAACCTGCCGCGTGCATCCCAATCCTTGATGTTCTTGGCCGGCGCCAAATCGGCGTGAGCCTTGAGGTAGACGATGAACGTGGTTTCGCCGGACGGGGAGGCGTCAAGCGCCTGGTAGACCTGGGAATCGATATTGGCCGCATAAGCCGTGGGCGCTGCCGTATCCCGGAGGGACGCCAGACCAAGAAATAGCGCAACAAAAGCTGCTGCAATCAACAAGATGGCGACAAAGCGATGCGAAAGGGTATTTTTGTTCACGGTGGTGGTCTCCTGATTGTGAGAAGGGGAGGCGTCAGAAGTATGTGATTTTGAGCCAGTATAGGCGATCCCCTTTGACAGGACAAGATTGCCTTTTTGCGTAGCTGCTTGCACAATGGTGTCGGTTTCGCAATTCACATTCCTTCATTGACCATTGACCATTCCCCATCTTCACGTCCATTCCCACTA
>DUEF01000211.1 GCA_011176555.1 Caldilineae bacterium | reverse complement strand
TTGGCGATAATAGTCGGTCGAGTACAGATGCCCGGCCAGGCTGAACATGGGCGGGTCATGGATGATGCGGTCGAAGCTGGCGTCCTCGAAATCGGGCAGGAGGTCGGCGCTGTCGCCGATGCGTTGAACGATGGCCGGGTTGTCGAACAACGGTCGGGACCAGGGGTTCTGGCGGCAGATGTCGAGCACGGCGGGGTCCAACTCGATGGTGGTGACGTGTTCGGCGCGGCGGGCGGCGAGGATAGCCGTGTAACCCAGGCCCGTGCAGGTGTCCAGCACCCGACCTTTGGGCGCTGCCGCCCGAATTTTCTGTTCTGAATCCCGCCAGGGGTCCGTGTCCTTGATGCGGTGCATGGGGATGCCCGAGATCAGCATCGTCGGCGCGCCGCTCGTCGGCATCAGGCTGTACAGGCGATTGAACGCCTCCGAAAAGACCTGCACCTTCTCGATCCCCTCGCTCGTGACGCGGAAGCAAGCCACCGGATTCTTGTGGATGTGGGCGATCTCCGGCCACCCCACAAATGCGCCGGTCGGGAAACGAACGCCTTCAGCGTCGAGCCTCACTTCAGTCTGGCTCAGCCCCAGATCGAGCGAGATCATGGCCGAATCAGCACCAGCGGTTCGGGCCTGCAACAACAGTCGGGTTTGGTCGTGTGAGAGGATCATCATGTCGTTGATCGGTGATAAGGAAAATCACTGGCGTCGCCAGCCTTCACGCCCCAGCGGACAGCACCCAGATTGTACTGCAAATGAGCCAGGTTTGCGATTCGGCCCGGGGCCTGACATAATGACAGCATCTATTTCCTCACTCAACACGATTGACCATGAAACGACAACAACGCCTGCTCGCACAGGGCAAGATCCTGGAAGACATCATGCGCTGGAAACGGCAGGAGGTTCCGAAGCAGAAAGCCGAAGTCCCGGAAGCCAATCTGCGCGCCCTGGCCCTCTTCACCCCGCCCGCCATCGACTTCCCTGCCGCTATCGCTGGCCCCGGCGTTAGCCTCATCGCCGAGGTGAAGCGCGCCTCGCCCAGCAAGGGCTTGTTGTGCAAGGATTTCGATCCCGTGCAACTGGCGCTGACCTACGCCAAAGGCGGCGCCTCCGCCATTTCCTGCCTGACCGACGCCCGTTTCTTCCAGGGCCAGTTGGCCTACCTGACCGACATCAAAGACGCCTTCCGCCAGCGCCAACTCGAGCTACCGGTGCTGCGCAAGGACTTCATCTTCGATCCCTACCAGGTGCTGGAAGCCCGCGTAGCGGGCGCTGATGCGCTATTGCTGATCATGGCGGTGCTGGGAGACGCCGAATACCGGGATTTACTGGCCTACACGCACGAATTGGGCATGACGGCGCTGGTCGAGGTGCACAACGAGGCGGAGTTGGCGCGGGCGCTGAAAGAAAATCCACGGGTGCTCGGGGTAAATAACCGAGATTTACGAGATTTTTCTGTTGATCTGAACACCACTGCGCGTTTGCGCGCTCAAATCCCCGCCGATGTGCTGGTGGTGAGCGAAAGCGGCATCCGGGACGCCGACGATGTGCGGGTCCTGAAAAAAATGGGGGCGGACGCGATGCTGGTGGGGGAAAGTCTGGTGGTGTTGGGCAGAAAAGATCGGGAAAGAAAGTTAAAGGAATTGGTGCGAGCGAGACACGGCTAACCGCTCCCCGTCTTTTCCTCCTCCGACTGTTTGCCAAAGTGAAGATTTCGGTTACCATAGAAGCCACTCCTCTGATCTCCGACCTCCGACTTCTGATCTCCGACCTCTGATCTCCGACCTCCGATTTCGAGGCGCGTCATGGACAAACACGGTAAGCAAAAGCGAGAATACAAACGACAGATTTGGTACACCATCGCCTATTTCGTTTTCTGGCTTGCACTGTTGTCGCTCCTGAATGTCTGGCTGTTGGGACGCCCCCAACCAGCGCCCTTCAGCCAGTTCCTGGAAGATGTCGATGCCGGGAAGGTGACCAGCGCCACCTTCGGTGAGCGCAATGTGCTGTGGGTGGTGGCCGGCGAAGACGAAAACGCCGTGCAGACATTCGAGGCCCAGCGTATCCCCGAGATGGATGATTCCGAGATCCTGACGCTGTTGCAGGAGAAGGGCGTCGAGTTCAGCGGCATCCAACCCAACCCCCTCCTTAGCACCCTGTTCAATTGGCTCGTCCCTCTGGGGCTGCTGGCGCTCTTCTGGGCGTGGAGCGTGAACCGGCTGCCCGGCGCCAGTCAGGCCCTCAGTTTCGGGCGTTCGCGGGCGAAGATCTGGGACGAGAGCAGCGAGCAAGTCACCTTCGATGATGTAGCGGGCGTGGATGAAGCGGTGGCCGAGTTGCGGGAGGTGGTGGAATTTCTCACCCAGCCAGAGCGTTATGCTAAAATCGGCGCCCACATTCCCAAGGGCGTTTTGCTGGTGGGCCCGCCCGGCACAGGCAAGACCCTCCTGGCCAAAGCGACGGCTGGCGAAGCGGGCGCGCCCTTTTTCAGCATTTCCGGCGCCGATTTCGTGGAGATGTTCGTGGGCGTGGGCGCGGCCCGGGTGCGGGATCTTTTCAAGCAGGCCCGGGAAAAAGCGCCGTGCATCATCTTCATCGATGAGATCGACGCCATCGGGCGCAGCCGCACTGGCGCGCGTTCGCCAGTCAGCAACGAGGAGCGGGAGCAGACGCTCAACCAGCTTCTGGTGGAGATGGACGGCTTCGATAGCTCGGTGGGCGTGATCATCATGGCCGCCACCAACCGGCCCGATGTGCTGGACAAAGCCCTGCTGAGGCCCGGTCGCTTTGATCGTCAGGTAGTGGTGGACAAGCCCGACTTGCAGGGGCGCGAGGCCATCCTGCGAGTGCACACCCGCAATGTGAAGTTGGCCGACGATGTGGATCTGCATGTGGTGGCCGCGCGTACGCCCGGCTTCGCCGGGGCCGAGCTGGCCAACCTGGTGAACGAGGCGGCCTTGCTGGCCGTGCGCAATGGTCGCGAGGTCGTCACCATGCAGGACCTGGACGAAGCCATCGATCGGGTGATGATGGGCCTGGAGCGCAAGAGTCGGGCGCTGAATCGGAAGGAGCGGGAGATCGTGGCGCACCATGAGATGGGACATGCCTTCATGGGCGTGCTCTTGCCCCACGCTGATCCTGTGCACAAGATCAGCATCGTGCCGCGGGGCACGGCCGCGCTGGGCGTCACCGTGCAAGCGCCATTGGAGGATCGCTATCTGCTCACCGAGGCGGAATTGCGCGACCGCATGACCGTCCTGCTGGGCGGCCGCGCCGCGGAGGAGGTGGTCTACGGCCAGGTGAGCACCGGCCCCGCCGACGATCTCCAGCGCGCCACCGAACTGGCCCGGCGCATGGTCACCCAGTTCGGGATGAACGAGAAGCTGGGGCCGGTGGCGCTGGAGGAGATGCAGCAAGGCTATCTGGACAATGAAGGTTTCGTCCAGCGACGCTATGGCGAGAAGACCGCCGCTGAGATCGACGCCGAAGTGCAACGACTGCTCAATTCCATCTACGACCGTGCGCTGACCCTGATCCGTCGCCATGAAGATGTGCTGAAGCAGGCCGCGCAGCGACTTTTGGAAGAGGAAGTGATGGAGGGCGACGAACTCATCCGCATCCTCGACGAGGCCGGTGTGGAGCATCCGGTGACGGATATTTAGAAGGATTAGGATTATTCAAGAAAGAGTTTGAATTATGAAAACGCCAAAGACTGTTTATCGAATTGGGGTCCTGTCAATATTACTTTGCACAGTGATCCTGATGCTATTGATATTCAATGGCGATCTTCCTGGTACTGTGCTCGCTATGAACCAGGATCCTTTGAGACGACTCGACGATGTGGCCTCAGGTGAGGTAATACAGGCTGATTTCTCAGCCTCTCCTCGATATGGACAATCGCCGCTTTCCGTTACATTCGCTAACCACACGTCGGGTGATTTCGATACACTTTTATGGGATTTTGGAGATGGATCAACATATAGCTTCTGGGATCCAACACATACTTACACCGCCTCTGGCGTCTATACTGTCACACTTACAGCGTCTAACGCGACAAGTCAGGATACTGTGAGCAAGGAGTCCTATATTTGTGTGGACACGCTCTGCGCAGATTCTGACTTGCTTTCATACGTAAACCATTTCGGGGGAAACGTGACAGCCGTAGCAGTGCGAGATCATTATGCCTATATCGGACAGGGACATTGGCTTACTATCGTCGACGTTTCAGATCCGCTATCCCCTTATATTGTGAGTTCGTCAGACCTGCTTCCTGATGAGGTTGAGGATATTGTCTTAAATGGGGACTATGCCTACTTGGCCAATGGGTATGATGGGGGACTGCGCATCATTGATATTTCAGATCCTCGACATCCAACTGAAGTTGGCTCCTTTCAAACGCACCTTACCGTTAGAGGGGTGCAAGTCGTGGACTCAACTGCCTACATAGTTGATTCCGAAGGACTACATATCCTTGACGTTTCAGATCCCACTTCGCCAGTCGAACTCGGATCTTATCTGACTGGATGGAGAACGTATAACGTCGATGTGGTTGGTACAACGGTGTTTATGGTTGATAAAGCGAATTATTTACGCATTGTTGACGCTACTGATCCGGCCAACCCTTTTGAGATAACTTATGTTGCGGGTGGAGGTGAGCCAAGGGATGTCGATGTGGTGGGAGACTACGCTTACGTCGCTTCGAAAACTCTCCGAATATACGATGTCAAGGATCCTTCTCATCCTTTGCAAATTGCCTCTGTAGCCGGTAACCCTGCCGCGGCTATAACATTCTCCGATAATAAGGTCTATCTTGCTCTTGGATCTTTTGGATTTCGCGTCTACGATGTTTCTAACCCTTTTCACCCTACTGATTTGGGTTATTATGATGACATCTATGCCGGCGATGTGGCGGTGTGGGGAGACATTGCTTATGTTGCAGCACATTCCGACGGTTTGACATTGCTCGACGTTGGAGACTTACGACGGCCAAGCCAATTAGATCTTTGGGACACATCTGAGAGGGGAAATGCTGGTTTAAGTGCCCTTGATGTCGATAAACTTGTTCAACCGAGAGAACTGAGTACACTAGCCACGCAAAGTGATATACAGGACGTTGACGTGGTCGGTGAGTATGCCTATATGGTGAAGTTAACGGGGATGTACATCGTCGATATACACATCCCATCGCAGCTTGAACAGGTAAGTTTTCTGGAGTTACCGCATGGCAATGTGGCGATCAAAGTGCAGGATGGAATTGCCTATATCGCTAACAGGTCTTCTGGTCTTCATTTCATCGACGTAAACGAACCAACCAAACCATTTGAGATCGGTGTATCTGAGATTCCCTCATACGCGCACAATCTGGATTTAGTCGGTGATGTTGCCTATGTCGCTGCTGGGTGGGAAGGACTCTACATACTCGATGTGTCTGATCCATCTCATCCTAGCGAAATCGGACGATATGAACCAGCGACGCTAGTATATGATGTCGATGTGTCAGGAGATGTCGCCTATTTGGCTGAGGAAGGTGGCGGCAATGATGAATATGGTTTGCGGATGGTTGATATATCCAATCCAGCCAATCCAATAGAGCTTGGTGTTTACCCATCCAGATGGGGTGTGGTGGATATAGCCGTCGTTGGTGAAACAGCCTATTCTGTTTTTGATTTTGCCGGTTTTGGGGTTATTGATGTTACTGATCCCGTTAAACCGACTCAGATACGTTTCTTTGAAACGTTGGCGGGAGCAATTCGTGTTGCTACCGAAGGTGACTTCGCTTATGTCTTGGTTGAAGACGAGTATGACCCAAATAGCGTCCGACTTATTAACATTTCTTCTCCCTCCAATCCTTACGAAAGCACCTTCTTAAGGATACCTACCGGAGTAAACGGTTTAAGGGTCAAGGGCGATCTAATCTATATCGCATCTGGTTATGACGGGTTAGTCATCCTCAGCCATGATTCCTCGCGAGTCAACTATCTGCCTTTGTTTCTAAAACCATGACGATGATGGCAATCTCACTGTTAAGGCGAGTATAAAGGAATCTATCATGACAACCAACGCAGCCCACCACATGACCCCCGACGAATTCCGCCGCTACGGCCGCGCCCTGATCGACTGGATCGCCGATTATTACGAGCAGGTCGAGAAGTATCCCGTGCTCTCGCAGGTGCAGCCGGGCGACATCCGCGCCCAACTGCCCGCCGAGCCGCCGCAACAGGGCGAAGATTTCGAGGCGATGCTCAAAGATGTGAACGACATCATCCTGCCCGGCGTCACTCATTGGCAATCGCCCAACTTTTTCGCGTATTTCCCCACCGGCGCTTCTTTCCCCAGCATCCTCGGCGATCTGCTCTCGTCCGGTTTCGGCGTGCAGGGCATGTTGTGGGCCACCAGTCCCGCGGCCACCGAGTTGGAGACCCACGTACTCGATTGGTTGGCGACGATGCTGGGGCTACCGACCAAATTCTTGTCCAGCGAAACCGGTGGGGGTGTGATCCAGGACTCAGCCTCCAGCGCTTCCTTGACGGCGCTGCTGGCCGCCCGCGAGCGCGCCACCGGCTTCGCCACCAGGGAACGGGGTTTGCGAAGCAATCTGGTCGCCTACACCTCCTCGCAGGCGCATTCCTCATTGGAAAAAGCGGCGATGATCGCGGGCCTGGGCAGCAAGAATCTGCGTCCAATCGAAGTCGATGAGACTTTCGCCCTGCGCCCCGACGCCCTGGCCCGGCAAATTGCTGAAGACCGGGCAGCCGGTTTGATCCCGGCCTTTGTCTGCGCCACTATCGGCACAACTTCGTCCAACGCCATCGATCCCGTGCGGGAGATCGGCGAAATCTGCCAACGAGAAGACATCTGGCTGCACGTGGATGCAGCCATGTCGGGCACGGCCGCGCTCTGCCCCGAATTCCGCTGGACGCACGACGGCCTGGAACTGGCCGACAGCTACTGCTTCAACCCCCACAAATGGATGTTCACCAACTTCGACGCCGACGCCTTTTATGTGGCTGACCGCGCCTCTCTGATCAACGCCCTCAGCGTGTTGCCCGAGTATCTCAAAAACCAGGCCACGCAATCGGGTGCGGTGATCGATTACCGCGATTGGCAAATTCCCCTGGGACGGCGTTTCCGGGCGCTCAAACTCTGGTTCGTGATCCGGCACTACGGCGTCGAGGGCCTGCAACACCACATCCGCCGCCACGTCGAATTGGCGCAGCAGTTCGCCGCCTGGGTGGAAGAGGACGAACGCTTCGAGTTGATGGCCCCGGCCCCGCTCAACCTGGTTTGCTTCCGCCACAAAGCCGGCGACGCCTTCAACCAGGCCCTGCTGGAGCGGCTCAACGCCGGCGGCGAACTCTATCTCACCCACACCAAATTGAACGGCGCCTACACCCTGCGCATGAGCATCGGCCAGGAGCAGACCGAGGCGCGGCACGTGGCCCGGGCGTGGGAGAAAATTCGGGAAACAGCGACGAAGATGGGGGAATAGCTTGGGGTAAGAACCGCCGAAAGCTTGCTTCCAATTTGTGCATTTTGCGATCTCAACTTGTGATGCGATAATACCCGCCCCCTGCAGGAGGCTCCGGCGGTTACAAAAAAATGTGACGTCTGGGGTTTGACGAAACCGATATTCAGGTGTAGCACACTTCCGAAGTGCGCCGCGCCTGCCTTCCCACCTACCCGGAGAGTAACCATGACCAGGAAGTATGCCCCCAGATTTATCAGCCGTTTTATTATCGTTGCAGCCCTCGTGGCCGTTCTGTTTGGGCTGGCGCAACCCAGCCGCGCCGCCACTATCACCGTGGCCGCGGGCGTGGTCGAGATCGATGGCGCAGATGGCCAATGCTCCCTGATCGAAGCCATCATCAACACCAACGACGACGCCGCCACCCATTCCGATTGTCCTGCGGGCAATGGCGCAGATGTGATCGAGCTGGCAGCGGGCGCGCTTTACGAAGCCACTCAGAACAACTACCTCGGCACCGCCTTGCCAACGATCACTGATGAACTCATCATCGAGGGCGCCAATGCCACCATCGCCAAGGTCGCCGCCGGCAACTTCCGGCTCATGAAAAATGACGTTGGCAATCCGCTCACTATCCGGGATTTGATCATGGAGGATGGCGGCGCGCAATCAGCGAGCGGCGGGGCCATTCACAACAGCGGCCATCTCACCATCAGCAACGGCATTTTCAGGGGAAACAATACGCTGTCATCCAATACCGATGGCGGAGCCATTTATCTGGGCGGGGCCGATTCATCGCTGACCGTCATCAACAGCACGTTCGAAAACAACAGCGCTTTCCAATATGGCGGGGCCATTTATGCTGCGGGCGGTGGGGCCATCAAGATCATCGGCAGCACCTTCACCGATAATCTCGCCACCAATGGCGGGCGCGGCGGCGCGGTTTACTACGACGGCGTGGATGGCGCTCGGCTGGAAGTACGCAATAGCACCTTTACAGGCAACAAGGCGCATCAACGTGGCGGCGCTGTCAATGTCGCCAGTGCAGTGAGCGATAGCGTCATCGCCTACAGCACCTTTGACAACAATGAATCGACAAACGCCGGCGGCGGCGCGGTTCATGTCAACCAGTCTGCCGACTATTTTCTGTTCGATCACGTCACCATCATCAACAATACCGCGGCCTCGGCCGGAGGGGGCATCTCCGGGGGGAAGATGCACGTCCTGTTCAGCACCATCGAGGGGAATTCCGCCAACTACGGGGGGGCGCTCGGCCCGGACGGCGATTTCATCGTGACTCAAACAGCGATCATCGCCAATAACGCCGCCCAGAGTGGCGGAGCCATAAGCATAAGCAATGCGTTTGCCGGTCGGATACAGGGAACTGTTAAGAACAGTGAGATCAGCCAAAACACCGCCGGGGTTGACGGAGGCGCTTTCAGGTCCGAGGGCAACTCCGACGTGACGATCTCGCACAGCACCATCAGCGGGAACCGGGCGGATAATAAGGCCGGCGGCATTTATGTAGGCGGGAGCTCCACAGATCAGGGCACTCTGCAAAGCAGCTTCAATTCCATTGTCTCCAACAGCGCCTCTCTGGGCGCGGGGGGCTTTTACCTGGACAACGATTCGGAAATGACCATGCGCAACACCGTGCTCGTGGACAACACCACCGACGACATCGCCTTGTATCCCTCCACTTGCGAATCCCTCGGAACGTTCACTTCCAGCGGTTACAATCGTTATCCGGCCAGCGCCAACA
>DUEF01000210.1 GCA_011176555.1 Caldilineae bacterium | reverse complement strand
GGTGTCGGCCACCTGGCGCAGGCCGCTGCTGGCGCAATCGATCTGGAACCACTCGCCGTTGACGTTCACGGCCTCGCTGAAGGTGACGATGACGTTTGCGCTGATGGCCACGCCGGTGGCGCCGTCCGCGGGGTCGGTGCCGCTCACGTAGGGGGCGACGTCGCCCGCGGCGCACTGAGCGCTGTGACTGCCCAGACCGTCGAACGTATCTTTGGCGTAACCGTCCCAATCGATGGAGGGATCGAAGGCGTCGTTGGGGTTGTTGTCGCCGGTCGAGATGGTCGATTTGCGACGCAGGGTCATATCTTTGGTGCTGACGCCGTTGTTGCTCCAGGCGCTGCCGGGATCAAACCCCACCTGACCGATGACATCGATCACGGTTCCGTTCTGCTTGAGGACGAAGGCATCATCGCCATTGAAGTTGATGACGCTGCTGTTGGTGGCGTCGGCTTCGGCCAGGATGGCGGCATCGGCGTTGCCGTGGGCGACGACGTAGACGTCACCATGTGCGAGCGTTCCAGAGAGAACCATGCTCTGGCTGGCTGTGCTGCTGCCATTGGAATAGAGCTCCAGCGAGTAGGCGCTGAGATCGACGGGCGCGCCCGTGCCATTGAATAGCTCCACCGCTTTGTTGTAACTCGACCCCTCAATGTATTCCGAGAAGAAAAGGCCGGAGCAGGCTTGCGGCGCGGCAGGCGCGGCAAGTAGGGGGACGGAAACAACGAGGAGAAGAACAAGGGCCGGGAGCAGGAGGATGGCCGGGAGGACATGAGGAAACGCTTTACGAGAGATTGGCTGTTTCATGGTTGGCGAGGGCTTGTGTGAGTGATGTGAGATCGAGACCTGTCAGGCATCAAAAACCCTGACAGGTCTTACAAAAAATGCCCACGCAGTCATTGCGCGGGCATCTTGATCGTGGTATCGGATTGTCGCAGAGCAATGTTGACGGTCAGTTTTGCCCGGGCAGGCCCAGGGGATTGCCATCAGGCTTGCCGCCCAGGGGCGAACCGGCGAACTGCTTGAGCTGGCCCTTGTGGACGATGCGCGGGGGTTGGTAGGCGGGGACGGGTTGGGGTTTGGACGTATTCATGTTGGTTTTCTGTCAGGAGCGTGATGCGTTGGGTGTGATGGACTCTACAAAACAGCGCGGCGGCGAAGGACGAAGGCACCGGCGCCGAGGGCCAGGATAGCCACCAGGGACAAAGCGAGCATGGTGGGGTTGAAGCCGCTGGCCGAGAGGGTGGAGAGGGTGACGGCGTTGGGGCCGAGGACATCATCATTTTTGGTGCCCGGCGTGCCTGCATCGCCGTCTCCATACGTGCTTGTGGATGTTCCCCAACGAGTGCCATCATTATTATCTATCGAAGGATCCGTTGTTGCATCGGGCGGGCCTCCATAGGCCATAGATGCGCCGTTCGGATCGGGGAAATCTCCAGAAGATCCCCCACCGTCATAATCGACTCTGTCGATTTCTTCAGGAGTTGCACCATCATCGACCAACACGACTTCGTCCGCACCATTCGCCAAAGTAAAGCCGCTGTATTGATAATCACATGTTACGCCACCATTGGCTCCCGAATCACTGTTTCGGCATAACACCAGATAGCCTCCAGCAGGTACAATCAGCGGCCCTCCATTGCTGATAACGTGGCTATCAGAATCATCATCTTTGATCGTCCAGCCGTTGATGTCAATGTTGCTTCCAGTCACATTTTTGATCTCGAACCATTCCCCATCGGAATCACCAACAGCGCTGGGGTTTTGCATGATTTCATTAATTACGATGTCTCCTGGGTTGGCATCCGTTCCGGCGTAAACGATGCTGCCCAAAAGTAGGGTGACTACAATGACAACAAGTAGCACAAGTGATGTCCGTTTTCTCAACATTTTTATCCTCCTCTCAAAGAGTGATGATTAAAAGAAACAAACTCAATACTCTTATCATACCGCACAGTGCCTGAGTCGGAAAATTGGAGAGTAGGCGCAATGCCCTCGTGTAGCCATTTTCGCCAAATCCCCCCTTCCGGTTTACAATCCCAGCATGAGTGACCGGGAAATCACTGCACGAGATTCAAAACCTGGTTTTGGGGACGATCTGGGCGCGCCAACGGCGTTCGTGGCGCTGGTCATTGCCGCTTTCCTCGTCGCCCTCCTGCTGCGCGTCCTCACAGCGGTGGCGGACGCGCCCTGGCGCGATATCCTGGTGTACGCCACAGCGGGCGTTTTCCTGCTTGGGAGCTTCGCTCTGGCGCTCAAACGCCCTGGCTGGACCCTGCCCTTGGCCGTGGCTCTGATTCCGTTGCAGTACGCCCTGTTCCTGCCCTGGTTCCGCTACCGGCTGACGCCTTCCGAGGTGCTGGTGCTGGCGTGGTTGCTGGTGGCGGCCTGGGATGTGTTGCGAGGCAAGCGCAAAATCCGCATCCCCGACACCTCCATCAATCTCCTGCTCCTGGCGTATGTCGCGGCCCTGGCGCTGTCCGTTGCCGGCGTGCGGCTCTATTTCAGCGATGCGGCCCTGCGCACCGTGCTGCTGGAATTCGTGGCGCAAGTGTATCTGGTCGTGTTCCTGTTGCTGCTGGTGGACAGGATGACAGGTCGGGACCGGGAAGACGAGGGGATTCGTTTTGTGGTCGGAGCCTGGGCGCTGGGGGCGTTTCTCGCCGGTCTGGCGACGCTGCCAGCCCTCCTCCATTATCCTTTCGGCCTCTTCGCTTTCGATTCCCCTCTGCCCCTGGTCAGCGAGACGCATAAAGTCACGGGGTTGTTTCGCAACTCCAACGCCTTCGCCAGCTACGCCCAGGCCTCCCTGCTGCTATTCGGCGGATTGCTTCTCTACGGCCAGCCAGCGTCCAAGCCAAGACGTTTTCTCGTCGCCCTGGTCCTGCTCCTGGCCCTGGGACTGGCTCTGACTCAGTCTCAGGGGGCCTGGGGCGGCCTGGGGGCCGGCCTGGTATTGCTGGCGCTGCCCAAACTGTTTGGCGGCACAAAGCGGATGCGCCAGTTATTGGTGTTGTCCTTTGCCGGATTGGTTACCATCGGCCTGTTTTTGCTCAGCGGATATCCTATCCTCTCGTTGCCGGGCGTGGATTTCGCCTACACCGCGGCAAGCATGGCCGGTTACGAGATCGAACGTTTTCCGCAGCGGCTGCTGGTGCTGAATCTCCACCGCGACGCCTGGCTGGCCAGTCCCGTGTTCGGCGTCGGCATTGGTGGACTCAAAGCATACACAGCATGGCTTACGGGCGGCGCGCTCGCGCGAGGCGCTCACACAGCGCTGATGGGCGTCACCGCCGAAACCGGATTGATCGGCCTGGTGGCGGTGGCGC
>DUEF01000021.1 GCA_011176555.1 Caldilineae bacterium | reverse complement strand
GAGATTCTCGAACGGCTCCTCTTTCGAGCGGCGGTACGTCAGCATCTGGTAGGTGGTGAGGGTGATCGGCCGGATTTCTTTGCGCAGGCCGGTGTATTCCCCGATGTCTTCTTCCCCGACCGCGGTCTTGTCCAGCAACTCGTGACGCCACTGGTAGGCGGAGACATTGTTGGTAGTGATGATCAAGGTGTGATTGGATACGCGCGCCATCACGCCCAGGCCGATGATGGTCTTGCCTGACCCGCAAGGCAAAACGATGATGCCGCTGCCGCCGCTGGCCCGTCCCGCCTGATAAAAAGCATCCGCCGCGTCGGCCTGGTAGTCGCGCAACCGAAAAGGGTTGCCAGCGCCATCGACCGGGCGCAGGCGGATTTCCAGCGGCGCTCCGGGCAGATAGCCACACAAATCCTTGACCGGATAACCGACTTTGATCAGCGCCTGCTTCACGCGGCCCCGCTCGCCCGCCTCCACGAACAGAGAATCGCCCCGCTCGTCCACCCAGAAGGGTTTGAGCGACTTGTCGTGGCGGATGCGCTCCAAAATAACGGTGTCCGTGGCCTGCAGACGCAAATGATCGGGCGGGGCCGGGCGCAGGATCAACTTTCCGTACGCGCTGTACCACTCCCGGATATCCACCATCACATTGGCGGGGAGACCGTACCGGGCGTATTGGCGCAGACCGGCTTCGATCTCGGCCAACGAAATCCCCAGGGCCGCGGCATTCCACAACGACAGCGGCGTGACCCGATAGGTGTGGATGAATTCCGGCGACTTGACCAATTCGGCGAAAAGCACCAGAAAATCGCGGCAATCCGCGTACTGGGGATGCTCCACTTCCAGCATCAACGTGTGGTCACTTTGGACGACGAGGGGGCCGGGTTGATTCATGCCGATTTGACATCCTCGATGCGGACGGTGTAATCCTGGCGCAACGCTTTGATCGCGGCCTTGACCTGATCTTCGTAGCGCTGAGCGTAGGTGATGGTCAGGCTATGTTTGTCGGATGTGAACAGGCAGCGCTGCTCGGCCAGGAGCACAGAAAGTCGGTCGAGCACCTCAGTGCCTGGGAGATGCAACGTTGTGTGGGTTTCGCGTTGCAACGTGATCCGTTTCTTGGTCTTGCGTTTGGCGGTGCGCCGTCTGTCCTGTTTTGGGAAAAGGGTCTTGGCCGCGGCTGGCAGGGGCTTGAGCGCATCCTTCCCGTGTTCGATGGCCAGTGGGGCCAATTCCGCCTGCTCCAGGCCTCGGAAGAGCTTATCGGCCGAGCGCACGATGCGCAGGTTGGGCGAGATCTCCTCCACGGTGAACCCCGCCATCCGCGCCTGTTTCCGACCTTCCCACAACGCAAAACCATTGTACAACGTGAACACATCCGCATGACCCATCCACTCCTCCAGCTCGATGCGCACGTTTTGCGGCAGCGGCCTGGCCGTCAGGCGCTGGAGCGTGGCGATGGGATCGAGGTTGTCGTCCTCGGCCAAGGCGGCCGCAGTCGTCTGGCGATCCAGCTTGAGCACGATCACCCGATCCATCGTCAGCACTTTTGTGAAGGGCAAGAGTTGATTGAGCACGCGCACCGGGTAGAATTCCGCCTCGACATGAACCTCGAAATTGGGCTGCACCGTCACTTTGGGCGCTGCCAGCTCGCCTGCCATCAGATGCAAGAAGCGCGGGTGGACGCGAAACGCCTGCAGCATTCCTCTGCTGGGGTAACCGCCGCGCCGCTTCTTGGCATAAGCGACATCCACGTAACCCAACGTGAGGGGAATGCCCTCCAGAAAACGCTCCACATAACGCCCCTCCACCCGCTCGAAGCCATCAGGCGCGTCATCCGGTATCGGCTCCCGCGAGTATCCGTGAAGTTCTTTACTCTCGCGAAAATTGCCGTAGCGGGCGGTCTTTCTGCCCCATCGGTCTGACTTTAGATTTTTCGGGATGAGAAAATAGGGATGATTTGCCTTGAGATAGGCGATCAGCGAAGCTGTGCTGAACCACGCGTCAGCTTCACAACGGGCCAGCAAGTCGAAAAGAAAACGCCTGATCTTGGGAAAATCCAGGCTGGGCATGATACCCATGGCGGATCCGGCGGTGGAGAAACTATCGAGCCTGCCCAGAACGCTCTGCTCATAAAATTCATTGAGATCGTGATAGGCGTACTTTCGTCTGCCTTTGGCCCCCAGGCGAATCATCGTTTCCAGTAGGCTCATCTCCTGTTCGCGGGGCGATTTCGCCAGAAACTGCTCATAGCGCTCCTGCTCGAACTCGATATAATTGTCCGGGAAAGATGGGGACTGGCTGGAATAACCGACATAAACGCCTTCAGTGTCGTAGTGCACCCAGCCAAGCGCCAGGGCCAATTGCTCCACATAATCCAACCAGGCCGAATCCCGGTTTTGGTTGACGGCCCCGATGTCTTCAACGCGGCCCATCAGCTTGAGGATGCGTTTGCTATCGGCTTTGGGCAGTTCGTTGCTGCGGTAGGCGCGTTTGACCTGGCGATGGCGGATATAGTCGATGTAGATGTGCAAATCCCTGCGGAGATCACCGCTATTCACCATGACATCGCTGTGACGGACATCGAAGGGTTCCAGAATCAGTTTTTTCGTCATGAAGCGCTGACCTCCTTGACTGCGAAATCAGCCTGGCCGACGATGCGCCGCACTTTCGGCGCCAACCCCACGGGAAAGGCGATGAACTCATCGGAAAGCGAGACCACGCCCTTGGTCCCCAGAGATTTTTCGATCCTGACCTTCAGGCTGAGGTCTTTTACCCGGGCCAACATCAGGTTCTCGTGGATGATCTGCTTGCCCCAGCGTTTGTCCAGTTGCTCGAACATCTGTTTGAACCCGGACGCGTTGCTACGCAACCACTGCGCCAGGGGCCCATTTCGCACCGAGGCGGGGGCGCGGCCGGCGGTGATGAAATTTGGCTTCGCCAGCAGCCGTTGCTCGATGACTTCGAGATGGGTGAGTTGGTTGAGCTCCGCCAGCGCCTGATAGGGGATGGTCTCCAGGTCGATCTCCAGAAAATGGCCGGTGGGGCTTCGCAGATAACTGGCCGGGTCCAGCTCACTGGCCGGGGCCGACAATGCCGGGGCCAGGCGATAGAGCATTCGTCCATCCACCTCTTGCCGGGCCAGACGGCCCCAGCGCCAGCCCGCCTCGCACACGTCTTCGCCCAATGCGTCCCGATTGCAAAATACCTTGAACACCGGGGTCAGTTGTTGCGGCGACGCCCACTCGCTCGGCCCCAACTGCGCCAGCGCGTAAACGGTCGCCTGAATCGAGGTGTAGACTCTTGCTTTATCGCTGGCAGTCTCTTGAGGCGACCACACCCGTTTTTTGCCAGGAATCGACGCCTGCCAGCAGGCATTCTGCCAGGCCTCCAGGCGTTGCACGCTGTAGGGCTCCAACCCCATGAATAAAGCGCCATCCTTGAATTTCCAGGCGTATTGGATTGGATCTAATGTCGGCTTGGCGCTACGCCCGGCGGTGATTTTCAGGAGCTTCGTGCGCACCACGTCCTCTTGATAATCCCCAGGCGCTTCCAAGGCGATGGCGTCGAACAGCAAGGGCGGCAGAAATGCTTCGAATTCGGGCGGGAAGCGGAAACGCCAGCGTTCCATCTTGGTGTCGCCGCCGTTCACTTGTTCCGCCATCAGCAGCACGCCTTTGCGCACCAGCGCTTTTTTGACCTGGCGCAACGTGTGTTGGTAACGCTGCGTGAAGGTGCCGTGATACCATTTTTTCCCCGTCGAGGCGTCGCCGTAAATGCGGGAGAATGGGGCGATGCCGATCTCCTGGCCATGCTCTTTCAGAAAATACAGGAACGCGACCTCCTCGCGGCTCAACGATTGCAGCGCGGTCTGGACGCCGATGGGCGACAGAAAGAAATTGGCCAGCAGGGCGGGGGTGGCGATCTCCTTGGCGGAAAATCCCCGGCTTTTGCCAATCGCTTTGATGTCCGCGGCGCTCAAGACATTGTGGCACATTTCGTGCAGCATGTAGGATACGTCCATCGATAATCTCTCGGGCAATAGATTTGGCGGGAACGTGTTGCGTGTTGCGTGGGGACAACTAGACGCAACACGCCGATTTTACCACGAATTCGCTCTGAAGCGGCAGTCGCGGACAGGGCGACGTTCGACCTGTTCCCCGTTTGCGCGGCGTGCATCTCACTGTTATAATGCACTGCGTCATAAGATTGAATCCGGCTTTTCGAGAAACCCACATTGACCATTGCTCGTTGACCATTGACCATTATCATGGATTTCGCCTTCATCACAGAACACGAAATGGTGCAAAAAACCGTGCGGGATTTCGCGGAGAAGGAGATACGCCCGGTCATCGGCGAATACGACCGTGAACACAAATATCCCCACTTTCTGTTGCCGAAAATGGCCGAGTTGGGCGTCATGGGCATTTGCATTCCCGTGCGCTACGGCGGCGCTGGCATGGATTACATCTCGTTGGGCATCGTCTCGGAAGCGTTGGAGTGGGCGGATGCCTCGGTGCGCGAGACCATCGCCGTGCATCTGGCTCTGAACGCGATGACGGTCTTCCAGTGGGGGACGGAGGAGCAGAAGCAACGGTTGCTCGCTCCCCTGGCGACCGGCGCCAAGGTCGGCTGTTTTGGCCTGACCGAGTCGGGGGCGGGCTCGGATGTGGCGGCTCTGAAAGCCACCGCCCGCAAGGATGGTGATGATTACATCCTCGACGGCGAGAAGATGTGGATCACGTTGGCGGATGTGGCGGATTATCTTTTGGTGTTCGCCAAGACCGACCCAGCCAAGAAGCACCGGGGTATTACGGCGTTCATGTTGGAACGCGGGATGGCGGGGCTGAGCACCGGCGCCATCGAGGACAAAATGGGCGTCTGGGCCAGCAACACCGGCTGGATCGCCATGAACGCTGTGCGGGTTCCGGCTCGAAATCGCATCGGTGAGGAAGGCGAGGGCTTCAAGGTGGCGATGAGCGCCCTGGACAATGCCCGTTACACGGTGGCCGCGGGCGCTTCCGGCGGCATCCGCGCGGTGATGGAAGCTTCGCTTCGGTACTCGCAGGAGCGCGAAACCTTCGGCAAAAAAATCGCCGAACACCAACTGGTGCAACAGATGCTGGCCAAGATGGCGCTGAACTACGATATCGCCACCCTGCTCTGGCAGCGCGTGGGTTGGCTGAAGAACCAGGGCGTGCGCAACACCCGCGAGACATCCCAGGCCAAGTGGTTCGCCACGGAAGCGGCGTGGGAGGCGGCGTCCGACGCGGTGCAGATCCACGGCGCGTATGGCTTTTCGGCCGAGTACGGGGTGGAACGCTACCTGCGCAACGCCAAGGGCGCGGCCATCTACGAAGGAACCACGCAGATCCACCAACTGCTGCAAGCGACTTACGCCCTGGGCTGGCGGCGAGATAAGCCCCTCCGCTGCGAGTTGCCGGCGTATGATCCTGAATATTGGCAAGAATAGAGCGTAGTGCGTATTACGTTCCTTCGGCTTCGCTCAGGACAAGGTTCCGTTTGATTGTCCCCACGCACTACGCAATACGCACCACGCAAAATCACTACTCTCCAAGGAGACAGATCTATGAAATACCTCGTCTGTGTCAAACAAGCGCCGGATACGGCTGAGCTTCCCAAAGTGAAGGCGGAGGAAGCGGCCAGCGGCGAACTCAGCATCCAGCTCGTGGTCAATCCCTGGGATGAGCACGCGCTGGAGTCCGCCATTCAATCGTCGGAGGATTACGGCGGCTCGGTGGGCGTCATCACCGTGGGCGGCGAGAAGGCCATCGACGCTCTGCGCAGCGGCCTGGCCATGGGCTGCGCTGAAGCCACCCTGATCGAAGACACCGAAGCCGACGCCTGGGGCGTGGCTACGTTGCTGGCCGCGGCCATCGAGCAAATGGGCGATGTCGATCTGGTCTTCACCGGTCAACTGACGGTGGACGGCAACAGCGGCATGGTTCCCATCGCCCTGGCCCGCAAGTTGGGCTGGCCCGTGCTTACCGGCGTCGCCAAGATCATCGAGGTGACGGATGACAGCATCGTGGTCGAACGCGTGGTGGGAGAAGCGCGTTTGACGGTGAAAACACAGGCGCCGGCCGTGCTCTCGGTGATCAAGGAGATCGGCGAGCCGCGCTATCCCACCTTCATCAAGATCCGCAAGGCCGCCCGCGTGAAGATTCCGACGCTCACGGCCTCCGACCTGGGTGTGGACGCCCCCGCCCCCGTTGTGCAAATGGACAACTATCGCAAGCCGCCCGCTCGCGACGCCCATGTGCAACTCTTCGATAACGCCAGTGATCTAGTCGACGCCCTACTCGCCGAGAAGGTGTTGTAGGCGGTAGACCGGGAAACCGGGAAACCGGGAAACCGGGGACATGACGACCAGGCCTACAGGTCTACCGGCCTACAGGTTTACAGGTCTACTGCTTTACTTCCAACAGGAGAAATAAACATTATGCAAATACTCGTATTCATCGAAACCGATGGCGGCGCTGCTGTCGCCAGTAGTTGGGAAGCATTGGGCAAAGCCCTGAGCCTGACCGATCAGGTGTCGGCTCTCGTCATTGGCGAAAACGTGGGCGACGTGGCCGCGGAAGCGGGCTCGCGCGGGGCTAAAACCGTTTATGTGATCGACGACGCTAGCCGGGCGCTGTTCGACCTCGACCTCTACGCCGCGGACGCCAGCAACGTGCTGTCGCAGTCGGAAGCGGACGCCTTCCTGGCCAGCCACACCGGCAATGGCCGCGACCTGATGGCGGCCGTGGGCTTCGACCTTCAGGCGGGCGTGTTGGCCGATTGTCTGGATTTGAGCGCGGATGGAGACAAGCTCGTCGGGCTTCGCCCGATTTATTCCGGCAACATCCTGGTCGACGCCACCACTTCTGGCCCCGTCCAGCTTGCTACACTCCGACCGCGCGCGGCCGCCCCGGCCGAACCCACTGGCGCCAGCGCCGACATCGTGAGCGTGACGCCGGCCGCGGTGGCTGGTCGGGTGGAGGTGCAAAAGGTCGAGCGAGCAGAGGCGGGCGAGATCAGCCTGACGGACGCCAATGTGATCGTCTCCGGCGGGCGCGGCGTATCCAAGGACCCCGAGTTGGGCTTCAAGCTCATCGGCGAGTTGGCCGACACCCTGGGCGCGGCCGTGGGCGCATCCCGCGCCGCGGTCGACGCTGGCTTCATCGAATACAAGCACCAGGTAGGCCAGACAGGCAAGGTCGTGCGGCCCGACCTGTACATCGCCTGCGGCATCAGCGGCGCGGTGCAGCACCTGGCCGGCATGAACGCCAGCAAGGTGATCGTGGCCATCAACAAGGACAGTGAAGCGCCCATCTTCAGCGTGGCCAACTACGGCATCGTCGGCGACCTGTTCGACGTGGTTCCGGCCATGAATGAAGCGGCGAAGGGGAAGTTGTAGTGATAGACCGGTAGGCCGGTAGGCCGGTAAACCGGGGGACGCGCCCTCCTGGTTTACCGGTTTCCTGGTTTACCGGTTTACCGATTTACCGATCTTTGGTAAGGACTGCGGGGTGAAGCGCGTCAGGGTGTACAGAGGCGGCGAAACGTCCTGCCTCATTGCCTCATTCACCCCACTCACCAAGGAGACTTCTCGTGACCTTTCCTCCCGTCCTCACCAACACTATCAGCCGCGTCCTTTTCGCCCTGCCCCTGGCTGTTTTCGGACTTTTGCATTTCATGAATGCGCAGGGCATGTCGATGATGGTTCCCGGTTTCATTCCCGGCGGCATTTTCTGGGTGTATCTCACCGGCATCGCCCTGCTTGCTGCGGCCGTCGCCATCATCGTCAACCGTCGTTTTGGTCGCCTGGCCGCTTTGCTTTTGGGCGTCCTGCTGCTCAGCTTCGCCCTTACCATTCATCTGCCCGGCGTCATGAACCCCGACACGATGGCAGCCTCGTTGCCCAATCTGCTGAAAGACACGGCCCTGGCTGGCGGCGCTTTCGCTTTTGCCGGTATCTTGAAAGAGTAGTTTTTCGTTTTTCAGAGACGCTAGGCTCCCGCTGCGGTGGGGGCCTTTTTTTGTTGGCCCTATTGGGCTCTGTGACGCGTTTTTCTGGGCGCGACGATACGCCTCTTTCGGTTTGTTTACAGCGAATTTTCTAACAACAGCCTAATTTGACGATGTCACATTGCACACTTTTTTAGTGTCATTCTGAACGGATTTCCGAGATCACCACGCATCGAAATATCCGGTGCATATCGAGGGAATCACTATCAAGAGGTCAATTCCAGTGAAGGCTTGTCCTGAGGGACTCGAAGGAATCTCTGCGTTGATGCACCGTGAGACCCTTCGCTAGTGTAATGTGACATTGTCGTACTAATCTGCGTCTATGCCCGCGCCAGGCGGCCATCCAGGCCCAGTTCGGGGGCGATACCTTGCATGGCTTCCAGCACGAATTGGATGTGCTGATCCAGGTCTTCGCCCAGTTCCGCCACGTTTTCGGCGATTTCCTGGCGGTCGATGGCGGCGGTGAAGCGTTTGTCCTTCCATTTTTTCTTGACCGACCGCAGTTTTACATCCCGAATGTCTTTGCTGGGCCGCACGTAGGCCGTGGCGATGATGAGACCGGTGATCTCGTCGCAGGCGCGCAGGGTCTTGTCCAGGAGGCTGGTGGGGGCCACATGCAGATGGTCGGCGTGCGCGGCCACGGCATGGATGAGTTCGTCGGGCCAGCCCCATTCCTCAAAGAGACGCAACTCTGTGCGCGGGTGGCCGTTCTCTTCATCGTCCATGTCGGGGTAACGTTCGTAATCCAGGTCGTGCACCAGGGCGGTGACGCCCCACAGTTCTTCGTCTGCGCCGTACTTGCGGGCGTAAGCGCGGACAGCGGCTTCGACGGCCAACACGTGTTTGCGTAGGCCTTCGTTTTGGATCCATTCCTGAACCAGGGTCCAGGCTTCTTCTCGGGTTGGTTGGGGCATGGGGGAGTGTGGGAGGGTGGGAGTGTGGGAGGGGGAGAGGGTGGGAGTGTGGGAGGGTGAAAAAATTGACCATTGGCCATTGATCGTTGGCCATCGACCATTAACCTGACCAACCGGTCTCTTCGTTACCGGCGCGGTGGTTGGCGGTGCGGGCCAGGACGAAAAGCCAGTCGGCGAGGCGGTTGAGATAGCGTTGCGTGACGGGATTGATGGCTTCTTGCTCGGCGAGGGCGGTGACGGCGCGTTCGGCGCGGCGGCAGATGGTGCGGGCCACATGCAGGGTCGCCGCGCTTTCGTTTCCGCCGGGTAGGATGAAGTTCTTGAGCGCGGGCAAGGTCTCTTCCCAGGCGTCGATCTCGCGCTCCAGGCGCTGGACGAAGGTGTCATCTACCCGTACGATGTGGGCGGACTGCACATCCAGCGGCGTGGCCAGATCGGAGCCCACCGAGAACAGTTCGGACTGGACGCGCAAGATGGCATTTAGCAGTTCGGAGTCGGAGCAACGGCTGGCGGCCAGGCCCAGCATAGCGTTGGTTTCGTCCACCGTGCCGTAGGCTTCGATGCGAAGATGGTGTTTGGGGACTCGGCGACCGCCGAAAAGTCCGGTTTCACCCAGATCGCCGGTTTTGGTGTAGATCTTCATCATAGCGAATGAACGTAGGATAGTTGGTATTGGGTATTAGGGATTGACCGCCGTCGTGAAGGCGCCGAATACCCAATACCCAGTATCCAATACCGGTTTCAGGAGCAGTTTACTCGACCCGATCTGCATAATCTGGTGAAAAGATGTCGATGGGTTCGCCGCCGACAACGGCGGGCGCTCGCACGTGAACATCGAACCAGGCGCGGAGGCGGGCCAATGTCTCGCGAAGCGAGAACCAGGCGGCGGCGCGGTAAGAACGGCGGTCGGCAGGCACGCCTACGGCATCGATGTCGAATTGCTGGCACAGGTACAACGCGCGGGGCAAGTGAAATGCCTGGGTGACCAGCACCAACCGGTCTTGCCCAAAGATATGCTTGGCCCGGTAACAGGAATCGTAGGTGCGGCGTCCGGCGTAATCGTAAGCCAGAGCGCTTGCGGGCACGCCGAGGCTGCGAGCGTAGTCTCCCATGCGCGCGGGTTCATTATAATCCAGAAAACGGTTGTCGCCGCTCATCAGCAACTTCGACACCTTGCCCTGCTGGTACAGGTCGGCGGCGGTGCGCACGCGGTCGGCGAGAACGGTGGTCAGTTGGCCGTTGGGATAGATGCCCGCGCCAAACACCAGGGCCACGGGCCGCGGCTCGACCTCTTCGGGCGAGAGCAGGCGCTGCCGATAGCGATAGCTGACATCCAGGTAGATCAGCGCCGCGGCCGAGAGCGCCAGGACAGAGCCGAAAAGCGCGGCCATCGCCAGAACGGACGCGGCCCGGCGGGGGAATGGCGGTCGTCCTCGCACATGGGTCAAGCTGAAAACTCGTTCTGTCATGCTGTTCCCACCGCTCGCGCCAGCGCTGGCAAGAGATAATCACTGACCACGACTTCCCAACTCATGCGCGCACCAACTTTTTGGCCCAGCGCCAACAATGTCTCCGCCTCCTCGTCGTTCAGCGGCAGGCGGGTGGCGATGGCCCGGGCGACCGTCTGGCTGCTGCTGATTTCGATCAAATCGCGACCATATTGGTCCAGGCGCAGGGCGTCGGCGGGCGTGTAGAAAGCCCAATCGGGCGGTGGGGTGACATAATCGGCCACGACCAGGTTCGGGAAGGCCGGACAATCCGCGCTGGCGCGTTGCACAAAGCCCACACAACCGCAGACGTTCGAGACCACGCACAGCGCCCCAAAGCTGAGCGGCTCGACCTGGGCGATGCCAAAGGGCTCGTAAATGCTCTGGCCGAATTCTAAATCCGCGCCTTTGCGCAGATCCATGAAATTCATGTCGGCGGGCATGCGTTGACCGCAGCGATCCCGGCTCCAGCCGAATTGGTTCACCAACACCGCTTTGATGGCCCGGCTGCGCTGGTTGAATGGCTCCAAAACGTTGAAAAAGAAGTCTACCTCGTGCCCGAGCAGGTCGTTGTTATCCGCCCGATGGTTGATCGGCCAACCGTATTCCTGCTCCCACAGGCGCACCTGGGCGGCGGAGCGCCCGCTCGGCTCGTAACTGGAGAGGATGAAATGCACGGCGGTTTTCCCGGCCCGCGCCAACATCGCATCCAAGTGATCGAGCACCCGTACATCTCGCCACATGCCTTTGCTGGTGACGAATCGCGTCACGTGGCTGAAGACGAAATCGGGTTTGAATCCCAACAAGTTTTGGGCGTAGGTCTGGAGCAGGGCCTTGCTGCGCTGCTTGTCCGCCAGTGTGATGGGGAAACTGGGCACGCCATTGTAGACCAGATCGATCTCTTTTTGACGGTAAGCGCCCCCCAAGAAGCGCAATTCATCCACGACCAGATCGCCGACGGCGAAGACGCCATCGCAAACGGACGCCAGCCGTAGCAATTCATGTTTGTAGTAGTACGATTGGTCGCCGAATACGTCATCGATGCTCTGCCCGCGTTGCAGGGCCACGCGCATGGCGTTGTAAAAGCGGGTGTCGTGGCCGGGATGTTCTTCCACCAGCAGGCGTGCGGTAGCAACTTCATGCGCGTAAAAAGCCGTCGTCCAATCGCCGGAGTCTTTCATCTGCGCAGCCAGCACCAGCGGCATCCCCATCCATTCGTGCGCCAAGAGCATGCGTGGCTCCGCGCTCTCGGCGGTGAGATGGTAAAGCGCCGCATAAGCGGGTTCGGCCAGATTCACAAAACGCCGGAATTCGGGGTCGTATTCATAACGGTCGCAGTTCAGGCCGAATTTATCCCAAAGATAGTATTTGAAGTCGTTGAGTGTCGGCTCGGCGATGGCGGCGACGTTGATCAGGAGCACCTCGTGGAAGACGCCGCGAAAGGGCCGCTTGCCGTAGTAGATTTGTACATTATAGACGCGTTCGATGGCTTGAAAACGCTCGCTTAGCTCCGGTGGCAAGGTGTCGATGCTGAGCGGCGCGGCGTAGCGCAAACGCAAATCGTTTTTCGGATCGAACAGCCGCTCCATTTCGCCGGGGTTTTCGACATTGAGCGGGCCGACGACGATGGTGCGTTCCACGGCCTTGTTGTAAGCTTCCGCGCCAAGCAGACCGTTCAGGACAGCGCCAATTCCGCCCACCTTGACGCCGGCTTCGTGGGTGATGTGGACAAGCAGTTCGATGTTTTCGGTCATGAGCGTACTAAAACGATGAGCGTGCAGTCAGGTGCAGTTGGATGGCTATTGTATCACACTCCGATTCCAAAACCGCGGTCGCGCAGACCCCTGTAAAAGCACAACGCCCTGCCGGTGAGGCAGAGCGTTGTTAGGTATGAGGAGAAAGAGTGTATCGAGGTTAGGCGAGGGTCGGCGCGGCGACTGCCTGGCGCAGTTTTTGCAAGAGCATGGGCTCGGGGGCTGCGCCTTCCTGGTGCACGGTTTCGTTGATCACGGTGCGGGGCACGCCGTAGACGTTGTAACGATTGGAAAGTTCCTGGAATTCCATCGCCTCCACCATGTCGGCGGTGACGCGGGGGCTGGCGTAGGCCAAATGGTGGGCAAGGATGACAGCGCGGGGGCAATGCGGGCAGGTGGGCGTGATGAAGACCTGAATGTGGAGATCCTGGTCCAAGTCATTTAGGAAATCCAACGTGTCCTGGCGCAGATGCACGTGATCGCTGCCGACTGTATTGATGGCGTCCAGCAAGGACATGAATTCGTAACCGCTGGGAATGCCGTAGAAGCGAATGCCGTAGTCGGTGTCGGGCTCGTCTCTGCCATCCGCAACGATAGCGATGGCGGGCGTTTTATCCAGGTTGTAGATAGCCAGATCAGTGACATCGACGTCCAGATCGTAGGACTCGACGGTCAGATTCGGGGAAAGTTCGGCCAATTCCTCGCTTAGCGCCTTGACTTCGTCGCAGTACATGCAATTGAGCTGGCTGGTGGCGACGACCAGTTTGACGGGACGTTGGAGGTTTTCTTCGAATTGTGCGGCGACGGCTTTGGCGTCTTCGGGGCTGAGTAATGCCATGAGTGTGTGTGCTCCTTTGTAAAAGCCGCCATCAGGAAAGGCAGCTTGTTGATTCAGATTTTTTGATTGACGAAGGTTAGATGTAGCGTCAATGGCAAGGGTTACATCCGCAACTCAGAAAGCATGGCAAGCGCATTTCTTACCGCGGCTGCCCGTCATGTCGAAGCAGCCGTCATGTCGAAGCGCAGCGAGACATCCCCTCGCCAGGGGCGCACTCGTCATCCAGGGGATTTCTCCTCCCTCTGGTCGTCGAAATGACGTGCTTGCTTGTCATCCAGGGGATTTCTCCTTCCTGCGGCTGCCCGTCATGTCGAAGCGCAGCGAGACATCCCCTCGCCAGGGGCGCACTCGTCATCCAGGGGATTTCTCCTCCCTCTGGTCGTCGAAATGACGTGCTT
>DUEF01000209.1 GCA_011176555.1 Caldilineae bacterium | reverse complement strand
TCAGAAAAGATAGCGATTTGAGTCATTGGACTACTCCCGGTTGTGGCTTTGTTGTGTGGGGACATCATTATTTAGCTTGTGGTATTTCCCCCAATATGTTTTAGATCATACCGCGCTGGGAAATCTTGTGCAATAATGGAGACATGAATCCTTATTGCATCAACGGAGATGCAATTTTTAAGGCTATTTTGAAAAACGTATCTTGGCATGACCTTGCTCGGGCATGTCGTTTGGGCGCGCCCTGTGAACGGAACAGCGCTGAAGACGAGATGCATCCAGCCCTAGCTCTTTGTGAGGTGATTGTATGGCAATAAGAGGCACTGTTGTGATCGAAAGCGATCGTTGTAAAGGTTGCGAGTTATGCGTGCACGTCTGCCCCCAGCATGTCTTGCGCATGTCGGAGGGCTACAATGCTCGCGGTTATCATCCGGTGATGCTCGATGAAACGGAGAACCACTGCACCGGTTGTTCTGTTTGCGCTGTCGTCTGCCCCGACGTGGTATTCACCGTCTACCGCATGCCCCGGAAAGCGCGGGCGCGAGCTGCATAGGAGCTAAACATCATGGCAAAAGAATTATGGAAAGGAAATGAAGCATTGGCCGAGGCCGCGCTACGCGCGGGGGCCGAAGCTTACTTCGGTTATCCCATCACCCCCCAAACCGAATTACTCGAACACATGTCCCGCCGCATGCCCAAGCTGGGCCTCACATTCTTACAGGCTGAAAGCGAATTGGCTTCCATCAACATGGTATATGGCGCGGCAACGGTCGGTGCGCGGGCAATGACATCTTCCTCGTCACCAGGCATAAGCCTCATGCAAGAAGGTTTGAGCTATATCGCCGCCAGCGAAGTCCCGGCTGTGGTGGTGGACATCATGCGCGGCGGGCCGGGCCTGGGGAACATCCAGCCCAGCCAGGGTGATTATTTCCAGATGGTGAAAACCGCCGGGCATGGCGACTATCACGCCATCGTCCTTGCTCCTTCCACCATCCAGGAAGCCATCGATCTGATTTACGATAGCTTTGAATTGGCTTTCAAGTATCGCACCATTGTCACCATTTTGGCGGATGGTAGTCTGGGGCAGATGATGGAGCCAGTCGAGATGCCGGAGTTCAAAGAATGGCCGGAGGAGCGCCCTGGCTGGGCTTTGACGGGCGCAAAAGGCCGCGAACCCCATACGATCTCCTCCCTCTATCTCGGAGCAGAGAATTTGGAGAAATTGAATTTACGGCTTCAGAAAAAACTGGCTGAAATCAAGGCCAACGAAGTACGCTACGAAACACTGATGACGGATGACGCCGAATTCCTGATTGTCGCTTTTGGCACTGTGGGGCGCATCGCCCAGTCAGCCGTGCGACAGGCGCGGGAAAATGGCGTCAAGGTGGGGCTGTTTCGACCAATCACCCTTTGGCCATTTGCCGAAGAGGAATTGATGGCCATGACACGTCGCGTACGCGGCGTGTTGGTAGCGGAGATGAACGCAGGGCAGATGTTCGAAGATGTGAAGGCCATCGCCCAGGGACGGATTCCCGTACAGTTTACCGGACGCATGGGAGGAACCATCCCCCTGCCCGATGACATCCTGCCCGCCCTCGATACGCTCATTGACTCGGTGCGAAGCCGGAATGGCAACAAACCAGAACCGACGCGAGCGCGAGAAGTGAGCGCCTAAACGAAGCCTTCCAAACATAAAATGGAGAATTGACACATGGCAATAGCTGAACCCATCACTCAAATTGCACCAGACGAACCGAAGTTGGAAGAGATGGAAATCATCTACCAGCGGCCAGAGGCGGTTGCAGAGACCTACACCCATTACTGCCCAGGTTGTACGCACGGCATCATCCATCGCCTAGTGGGCGAGGTGATCGACGAACTGGGCGTGAGAGAACGGACTATCGGCGTTTCGCCGGTGGGTTGTGCAGTCTTCGCTTATCGTTATTTCAACACCGATGGCGTCGAGGCCGCGCACGGCCGCGCTCCCGCTATGGCCACCGGTATCAAACGCGCCGCACCCGACAAGGTGGTTTTCACCTACCAGGGAGACGGCGATCTGGCCTCGATTGGCGGCAACGAAATCCTGCACGCTTGCGCTCGCGGCGAAAATATCACCGTCATTTTCGTCAACAACGCCGTCTACGGCATGACCGGCGGGCAAATGGCTCCGACCACCCTACCAGGCATGGTGACCACTTCATCCCCTTATGGCCGCGACGTTAAATTACAGGGCGCTCCTATTCACATCACCGAAATGTTGGCGATGATGCCAGGCGTCGCTTACGCTGTACGCCGTTCTACGCACTCTGTGGCTGAGATTCGCAAGACCAAAAAAGCCATCAAGCTCGCATTTGAAGCGCAACTCAAGGGACTTGGTCTGGGCCTCGTAGAAGTGCTAAGCACTTGTCCCACCAACTGGCGTCTCGACCCCAACGAATCCTTGAACTTCATCCGGGATAACATGGTTCCGATTTATCCGCCGGGCGACTTCAAGGTCCATGACGAACTCAAGAAACGCCGCTAAGTAAGGAGATCCTGCCATGGAAAAATCAATCATCTTCTCAGGCTTTGGCGGTCAGGGCGCGCTTTTCGCCGGGCAGCTTCTGACCTATGCGGCTCTGGATGCCGGCAAACATGTGACTTGGATTCCCTCTTACGGGCCGGAAATGCGCGGGGGGACGGCGCACTGCACAGTTGTGGTGGGAGATGAGCCGATCGGTTCACCTCTGGTGCGAAATCCAGACATGGTCGTAGCGATGAATTTACCTTCAGCGGACAAGTACGAACCCATCGTCAAGGAAAACGGCCTGCTGGTGGTGAATGGCTCGCTGGTCAAACGTCCTATCCATCGCTACGACATCGATGCGATTGTCATTCCCGCGAACGATATCGCCCAAGATTACGGTAATATCCGCCTTGCCAACGTGGTGATGCTGGGCGCTTTACTGGCCGCCACCGAATTATTGCCCCTGGAGGTGGTCGAGCAAGCGCTCGAAGACCATCTCCCTGAACGGCACAAGCGCTTACTCCCCGCCAACAAGGCCGCACTGCACGAGGGGGCGCAGTTTGCTCGAACCATGCTTCCCACGGAGGATGGATTTCGTGCGCGGGCCGAAAAGAAGTAGCCAGGGACTTTTCTTGCCCACCTCTGGCTGCGAAAGACGCCCCATCCGCTACATTGGCGGATTGCGCTCGCTTGTGTACAATAGTCGTCACTCCAAATTGGAACCCATTCAGTCCCAAGCATTAGACGAGACGACACAACCATGACAAAAAAGAAATCAGCTACACAAGCCAGCGCTCGCGGCGACCGTCGCGCTGCGCGCCGCCAGCGCGAGCAACGCCGCCAACGCCAACGTTACCTCGCTTTCGGCATCATCGGGGTTGGGATTGCGTTATTGGCGATCCTTATCTGGTGGGCCAGCCGCCCGCCCACGGTTGAGATGGCCAACCTTCATCAAGATCAACCCCCTGGCGCCGACGGCATGGCCTGGGGCGGCCCCGAGGGCGCAGCCGTAGTTATCCAAGAATACAGCGATTTTGGCTGCGGTCATTGTGGAAACTTCGCTTTGGGTACGGGCCGGGAACTGATAGAACATTATGCGGACAATCCCAATGTGCGGTTTGAGTACAGGCCGTTCTATTTGAGCCAAACAACCATGAATGCGGCTGTGGGCGCGATATGCGCCGCCGAGCAGAACCTTTTTTGGCCGTATCACGACACCTTGTTCGCCAATCAAAGTGGCGGGCCTGCCGTTTTCGAGAAACCATTCCTCAAAGAAATCGCCGTCGGCATTGGCGCTAACGCCAAAGCGTTTAACAATTGCCTCGATGGTGGGGCTGCGCGGCGCACCGTCAACGACATTCGCAGCGAAGGGGAAAACCTGGGCGTGAATGCGACCCCGACCTTCTTCATCAACGGAAAACGCATCTCGGGCAATCGACCGCTAAGCGAGTTCGTTCAGGCTATCGACCAGGCGCTTGCCGAGGCAGGCGCCTCCAGTTCGTGATCGATTTCCGAGCATCGTTCAGATCGTTCAACCGTAATCTCCAGGACGCCCGACACACAGATCGGGCGTCCTTTTTGTTATTAGCATAGCTAAGCCTTCCTCAATTCATCCGCAGATTTCATAGATTATCGCCGATGGCAGCCTTAGTACACAGCCTCGCTTCACTCGTCGGAATGACGTAAAACGAGAAGTCATTCTTGGACAATCAATTAGTAGTTGTTCAACTCATCATAACGAGTAGTTGTCTCTAAACCCATAGGCTGTTACAATTTGGAGAATGATCTCTTTTTCAGCTTACATTCCTATCACTCACATGCGTCGTTTCGTTTCTTTAGCACTGCTACTGATTGTTGTTTTACTGTCGGGCTGTTCCGTATCCGACTTGAATCTCGCGTCCACCCCCACCGCTACGCCCGCCC
>DUEF01000208.1 GCA_011176555.1 Caldilineae bacterium | reverse complement strand
TGCGAATCCATGATCATCAAGGGATCCAAAATAATTTCACCTTGTATTTGATCTTCGGGAGTCGGCCAGGCGATAATGGCGATCTCATCTCCGACACGGGGCCTGGTTTCTTTATCGATCCAGGGACCATGTGCGATCAAGGTGTAACGAACCTTCCGCCCCCCGGGGTCTCCATGCAAAACAGAAATCGTCCACGCATCCGAATCGGCCCGGCTGGTCTCGACGCCGCCTCGGAGATAGTAGACATAGCGTTCGCGCTGGGGAAGACCGCGAGATCTGTTACTTGAAGCGGCTGTCGTGCTGAATCGGCTATCAAGGCTGGCGCTATCCACCCCGACGGCGTCGGCGGGGGGCAGAACGATTTCGGCCATGCGCAGAGGCTGTACGGGCGCAGGCGGCAAAGTGGGCGTAGGCGGCGGAGTGGCGCTGGCCGGGTGGGGCGATGCCGGGACGGTCTTTTGAGCATCGCCCACCGTGGCTGCCGATGGCGTCGGGCGCAACTGACTATTGGGGCCAAAATTGTCGCTCAGAAAGAAGAGGGAGACGAAAATCAGGGCGAAGATAATCAGGAGCCAAGGCCACGCCCGACGGCGCTTGCGGCCTGTTTCTCCCAAGATGTCGATCAGGGCGAAGGTGACGTTGTCGGGAGCGCCCCGCTCCAGCACCTGTTCCAAGAGCACATCGGCAGCTTGGTCGGAGGGATAAGCTTTGAGAAACTGCGCCAGTTCTTCGTCAGTCAGGAGATTGCTCAGGCCATCGGTGCAGAGCAAAAGCACATCGCCCGGCTTGGCTTGCAGGTGGAAAAAGTCGGGTGTAGAATCGCGGTCGGGGCCAAGTGAGCGGGTGATGACATTCCGATAGGGATGATGACTCGCCTTTTCTTCGGTGAACACGCCCGCCTTCACCTGCTCCGCCACCCAGGAATGGTCGTGCGTTATCTGCGAGACTTCACCATCCCGAAAGAGGTAGGCGCGACTGTCACCGACATTGCCAATTACGAGTTCGTCCTCCAGCAGAACCGCCGCAACCAAGGTGGCTCCCATGCCAGCGTAAGTCGGGTTCGCTTCCGCCTGCTCACACACAGCCTGGTTGGCGTCTGCGATCGCTTGCGCCAGGGCGTCGCGCACAGAAACCGATTCACTTGCATAGTAGCTCTGAAAGAGCGTATCGATCACCAGGTTGCTGGCGATTTCTCCGGCGGCATGTCCCCCCATGCCATCTGAAATTGCGAATAGATGGCCGCGAGTGCGTTGGTCTTTATCTTCCAGGCCCAATGTTTCGCGCCAATCGAGCACCGTGCTAATGGCGTCTTCGTTGATCTCGCGTACACTGCCAGTGTGGGTGCGAACTTGGACCGAGTAGAATGCTGGCATGGGGGCAGTATACCATTGAGCGGGCCAGCAGACCAGTAAAACGGTCGACCGGAGGCGCCCCATCCAGATCACCTCATTTCCTGGTTTACCGGCTCCCCGGCCTCCTGGTTTCCCGGTTCATCCCTTTTCCTCTATAATCAACGCCAGACAATTCGCTAGAACGTCTTCTCATCTTCTCATTTCCCCATGACCGTTCAACTCACCGATGTTCTGGAAGCCCGCCAAGGTGAGCCCCCTTTTAACATCGACTGACAGACTCTCACCCACCATCCTACCCATGCCTATCAAAATTCTCATTATCGAAGACGATCCCTCCATTGGCAAACTGCTACGCCGCTCACTCATCCTCGAAGGCTACGATACGGAATTGGTCATCGATGGCTTCAAGGGCCTGAACGCTTTCTCGGAAGATGAGCCAGATCTCGTGATTCTCGATCTGATGCTTCCTGGCATCGATGGCATCGAAGTCTGCAAACGCCTGCGAGAAGTGAGCACCGTCCCCATCCTCATGCTCACCGCGCGCGATATGGTCGAAGACCGGGTGCTCGGTCTGGATAGCGGGGCGGACGACTATGTCACCAAACCTTTCGACCCGGATGAATTACTGGCCCGAGTGCGCGCCTTGCTGCGTCGCAGCGATAGCCAGCCCCAAGCCGAAGAACTGACGCTGGCTGATCTGGTCATGAATACGGCGTCTCGATCCGTTTATCGCGGCAACCGTGAAATCGATCTAACCGCTCGGGAATTCGACATCCTCGAACTCTTCATGCGCAACCCCAATCAGGTGCTCTCGCGAGCCCAAATCTACGATGACATCTGGCATTACGATTTTGGGGGCAGCTCGAACATCATCGAAGTCTACATCCGCTACCTGCGCACAAAACTCGAAGCCGAAGGCGAACCTCGCCTGATCCACACCAAACGCGGGGCGGGCTACATCCTGCGAGAGCAATTGGCGCGTGGCTGATCGACCACGCCACAAATAACCATGTCTCTGCGACTGCGACTAACACTTTGGTACACCGCCTTATTGGCAGGTTTGCTTCTCTTGATCATGGTCATGGCCGTGTCGCGCGTCGGCAGCAATGTGCGCGCCAATATCGATAGCGAATTGAAGCGCAAGGGCGACCAGGTGGTGCGCCTGCTAGAGCTCACTGTGCCCAGCAGCCCCCTCTCCAGTCTGATTGTGCCCGCCCTGAATGCCGTTTCCGAGCCGGAAATATATGTCCAGGTGCAAGACCAGACCCGCCGCAGCATCCACCGTTCCAACAACCTGGGCGGCGTCTTAATCCAATTCCCCGAATCCTATTTCAAGCAAGCGATGAACGGCACAGCCGGCTACTACAACGTCACCTGGGTGCGTCCCGATGACGTGCGGGTCTATTTCGCGCCGGTGACTTTTGGCGGAGAAGTGATTGCAACCGTGCAGATCGCCCGTAGCCTCGCGCCCGAACAGACGATCCTCAGAGAACTCAGCGAAAGCCTGTTCTGGATCATTGCCATCGCCCTGATCGGCGGCGGCGCCATTGGATACGCTCTGGCCGGCATCGCCCTGCGTCCCATCGACGAAGCCACCGCCACCGCCCTAGCCATCACCCGCACCGGCCGCCTCGACCGCCGCGTGCCTATCTCCAGCACGCGCAACGACGAAGTCGGCAGACTCATTAGCACCTTCAACGAGATGTTGGACCGTCTCGAAGAACTTTTCGACAAACAGCGCCGCTTCTCCGGCGACATCTCGCACGAATTGCGCTCGCCCCTGACCGCGATTCTGGGGAACATCCGTCTACTGAAACGAGCCGACGCCATCCCCCCCGAAGAACGCGTGGAAATGCAAAAGGAGATCGAAACGGAAGCCGAGCGCATGAACCACCTCATTTCCGATCTCCTCCTGCTCGCTCAGGCCGACGCCGATCCTGTCATCATCCAAAAACCGGTCGAGTTGGACACATTGCTGCTGGAGGTCTACCGCCAAACGCTGCGCCGCGTCGACGACGCCATCGAAGTGCGCTTGCTACATGAAGATCAGGCTGTCGTCCTGGGTGACGCCGAGCGCCTACGGCAGATGCTGGTCAACCTCATCAACAACGCCATCCAATACACCGCTCCCGGCGGACGGGTGGAACTGAGCCTGGAGCGCAAAGCCGATCAGGCGCAGATCACGGTGAACGACACCGGGCAAGGCATCGCGCCAGAAGACATCCCCTTCATTTTCGACCGCTTCTACCGCACCGACAAAGCCCGTTCGCGCGCGGCCGGCGGCACCGGGCTGGGCCTCTCCATCGTGAAATGGGTGGTGGACGCGCACGACGGCGAAATCGACGTCGAATCGGAACCGGGCAAAGGCACGACTTTCCGCGTGCGCCTGCCGCTCGCCAACGCGTCCACCGCAGAGCGCAAACGCCGCGACCTCGCCCGAGCATGAGTCTGACGCCTACATTGATTCGGTGGTTGCAAAGCGAAAAAGGCAGGCGCTGGCTGGCTCCGCTCTCCGCCGCCCCGCAAAACGACGCCGAACTACTCCCCACGCTCACCCGGCTTCGCCGAGAGCTCTCGCCCGCTCAGGCCGCGGCCGTGGTGGAAACAGCACGATTGCGCCAACGCGCCGCCCGCAAATTCCCCGCCGCTGCCGCACGCATGTTTTTCACCAGAACCAGTCTGCAACAGGCCAGCGCCGCGGACGTCGCCACCCACACCGCCAAACGTTTCATCCCCTTTCGCCAGGTGCTCGATCTTGGTTGCGGCCTGGGAGGCGACAGCTTGGCCCTGGCGTGCGCGGGCGTGCAAACAATCGCGGTCGATCACGATCCCCTCGCCCTGGCTCTGGTCGCGGCAAACGCCCGGACACTGGACTATCCCCGCCGCATCGCGGTGCTCCGGGCCGATGTGCGTCACCCGGCCTGGCGCGCGCCCGCGGCCTGGGCCGATCCCGGTCGCCGCACGGATGGCCGCCGTCTCTTCGATCCTGAACAACTCCGGCCGCCGCTCAGCGCCTTGCTCGCACAACGGTGGAGCTATGCCGGGAATCTGGGCGTCAAACTGATGCCCGGACTGGCGCACGATGCCATTCCGCCAGACGCCGAAGCCGAGTGGATCAGCCTCAACGGTGAACTCAAAGAAGCGGTGCTCTGGTTTGGCGAATTGCTGCGTGAACCGGTGCGCCGCGCCACCATTCTGCCCGCTGGCGTAGACTTGATCGCCACCGACGCTCGAGCCGATGTGCGCACACCGGGCCGCTACCTGTACGAACCGGATCCCGCCGTCATCCGCGCCGGCGCAGTCGCTGACCTTGCCCTGTCCCTCGGACTCTGGCAGATCGACCCCACCATCGCCTATCTCGCGGCCGACGATCTCATCCCCACCCCTTTTGCTCGCTCCTGGCGCGTGCTCGAACATCATCCCTTCGAGCTCAAAGCCCTCAATCGGCGCTTGCGGGCGCTGCAAGGCCGGGTTGTCGCCGTCAAAAAGCGCGGTTCGCCCGTCGATCCCGAAGCCTTCCGTCGCCGCCTTTATCGCCATCCCCGGGGCCGTCCCCTGATCGTCGTCCTCACCCGCGTCGCCGGCAAGCCATGGATGCTCATTTGCGATGCGGTGGTGGATGGTGAATGAGCGTCCCTTTCCCCGCGCACTTGTCGGAATAACCGTTTTCCTGTAAGATTCAAGCCAGATCACCCCTAAAAGGACGAATCATAATCGACGCACTCTCCGTTCAAACCACCAGCCAAGAAGTCGGCCAACGCCTGACCGCGGCCGCACTGACCGTGGCCACCGCCGAATCCTGCACCGGCGGCCTACTTGCCAGCGTCCTCACCGATGTAGCGGGAAGCTCCGCTTACATGCTGGGCGGCGTCGTCTCGTACAGCAACCACGCCAAGATGCGGCTGCTGGCTGTGCAGGACGCCACCCTGCAAACGTACGGCGCGGTCAGCGCCGAAACAGCGGCTGAAATGGCGCAGGGCGCGCGGCGTTTGCTGGGCGGCGACATCGGTCTCGCCACCACGGGCATCGCCGGGCCGGGCGGGGGGACGCCAGACAAACCGGTGGGGACCGTTTACCTGCACTTGTCGGCGACCGACGTCGAGTGGGGTGAACGCCATGTCTGGCCGCACGACCGGGCCGGGAACAAGCTGGCGTCGGTGCAGGCCTCACTCGACCTGCTGCTGCGCTATCTCGACCGGCGTTCTCAATCCGACCAGCACCCGAATCGCCCACAACGGCTCGATCTACCCGTTGTGGTGGAGGCGAGCGAACAGGCTGGTCGCTGGAAGCCGCGCGCGGTGTGGGTGCAAGACAAACGCTGGGAGATAGTGGGCTGGGGGAGACAGAGCGAACAGGCCAATGGCAGCGTCGTGGTGATGGTGGAGGCAAACGGCGGCGCTCGTTTCGAGTTGGTCGTGGATGTGGTGTCGGGACAGTGGCGTCTGCTACGCGCCTGGTGGCCGCGGCAAATTGCATAATGCTCGGATCTTTGTAAAATCACAACTGCAGGAGCCGAACGAAACCATCTCAACAAGGAAAAACCATGAATCCCGAAGATCGAAAACATGTGTTACGCATGATTGACCACGGCTTGTTCATCCTCGGCGCGGGGCAGGGCGCGGATGCTGTCGCTAACGGCGTCACCTGGCTCATGCAAGCCTCATTCTCGCCTCCTTTGATCATGGTGGCGATCCGGGCCAACGGGCGATTGCACGATATGGTGACGCGAACCGGCGTTTTCAGCGTCAATGTCGTCGGTTCCGATCAGCAAGAAATGGTGCAGGCCTTTTTCAACTCCGCCGAAGTGCAAGGCGACAGGATGAACGGCTATGTCTTTGAGCCCGGCCCCGCCACCGGCTCCCCCCTCTTTCCTGACACTCCGGCCTGGTTTGAGGCCCGCGTGCAGGACACGGTGAAGGGTGGGGATCACACCGTTTTTGTGGCCGAGGTGATTGAAGCCGGCGTCCGTGACGCCGCCGCCAGCGCCTTGCATCTGAGCGACACGCCCTGGCAATACGGTGGGTAAACCAAAAAACGGGAAACCGGGAAACCGGAGGACACCGCCGCAAAACCTGGTCTCCTGATCTACCGATCCCTATTTTTCGAGTCTTCCGCAATTACCCATCTTCCCCATCCCGTGCTATACTTTTACGACGCACTGCGTCATTATTGACAACTGAATCTGTCCGATTAACGCTCATCGTGGAGGTTACTCATGTCCTATCTATTTCCATCCCCCGAGTGGGTCACCGCGTTCAAAGATGCTCTGAACGCCAGCGAAGCCTACAAAGTGTCCGCCGCCAAATGGGAAGGCGATTTTTACTTCGTCATTTCCGCCGGGGAAGGCCTCAAAGAACCGGTCAAGTTTTATCTTGATTTGTGGCATGGCGAATGCCGCGAGGCTTACATCGTGGAAGGAGATGACGACAAGAAGCCGGAATTCGTGATCGAAGGCAAGCTCAGCACCTACAAGCAAGTTTTCAGCCACAAACTCGATCCGATCCGGGCTCTGGTCAGCCGCAAGCTCAAGCTCAAGGGCAATCTGGGCAAGATCATGCGTTCAGTCAAAGCGACGCTGGATTTGGTGAACGCGGCCGCCAGCATCGACACTGTTTATCCCGAGTGAGGCGAGAACCATGTGGTTTTTCGACTGTCCTGAGATCGTTTATGGCGAAGACGCCCTGAGCCAACTGGAAGAGCTCAACGGCGAGCGGGCGTTCATCGTCACCGATCCTGTTTTGCACGAGTTGGGTTTCACCGCCCGCATCGCCGCGCTGCTGACGACTGCCGGGCTGGAAGTCACGCATTTCAGCGAAGTCGAACCTGAGCCTTCGTTGCAGACCGTGCAGCGGGGCGCAGAACAAATGCGCGGGTTCAAACCGGACTGGATCGTCGGGTTGGGGGGCGGTTCGGCCATGGATGCAGCCAAGGCCATGTGGGTGCTCTACGAACGTCCCGATCTGCAGCCGGACGAGATCAGCCCGATGATGGAGTTGAACATCGGCAAGCTGGCCAAGCTCATCGCCATCCCCACCACGGCCGGCACCGGCTCTGAGGCGACCTGGGCCACGGTGTTGACAGACAAAAGCGATGGGCGCAAGTTGGCGCTAGGGTCACGCGAGACCGTGCCCACGATAGCGATCGTCGATCCCGCGCTTACCTTGGATCTGCCCGCACGCGTGACCGCCGACACGGGCCTGGATGCGCTGACGCATGCCATCGAGGGCTA
>DUEF01000207.1 GCA_011176555.1 Caldilineae bacterium | reverse complement strand
GGCCCCGACCCCCACCCCGTTGCCGACCAGCACCCCCGCACCTACGTCCACGCCCACAGCGATTCCCACCGCCACGTCTACGCCGGCCCCCACCCCGTACGCTGGCCCATTCCGCGCCAATGGCGGTGATTACAGCGCCCCACTGCGGCAGGATATCCTCGTGGATGGCGACTTGCAAGAATGGGAAAGCATCGTCGCCATCCCCTTGGCGTTCGTCCAACAGGGGGCTGAAAATCGCCAAAATCCCGAAGACTTCTCTGTGGACGCACGTCTGGCGTGGAATGGACAATTCCTCTACTTCGCGGCCACGGTCAGGGATGATGTCCATGTCCAGGCGTTGCGCGGTTACGATTTGTTCAATGGAGACAGCGTCGAGTTGTGGCTGGACGCCGAACTGGCGGAGGATTTCGATGATGACACGCTCAATAACGACGATTTCCAGATCGGCTTTTCGCCCGGCGATTTCGGTGCGTCGCCTCCCGAAGGCGTCATCTGGTATCCCGCCAGGACGGAGGAGTGGAATCGCACGCTGTTGGTGGCGGTGCAACGGCAGGAGGGTGGGTACTCGTTGGAGGCGGCCATCCCCTGGTCGGTGTTAAACCAGCAGCCGGAATCAGGCATGACGTTCGGGTTTAGCATCAACGCCAACGACAACGACGCGCCAGGCGCAGCCGCCCAGCAGACGATCCTCATGCACACCGCTGGCATGATCTGGGGAAGGCCCACCACTTTTAGCAACCTTCGGTTGGAATAGCTGCAATCACCAATCTCCAGACTCGGCCGCTGCATTTTCTATCGCTTACACACAGCCAAAACCGTTTGACAGAACTTTTGGCTGTATGCTAGACTACGTCATCCATCTGAGGAGATCCCGGTAAGGAACCGCTAACCTATTACTTTTGCAATAATCAAGGCGGTTCCCTTCGGGCAGCCGCAGTTTTTCACTCACACTGTACGAGTCAAAAACTGCGCTTGTCTAAACGCCAGGGCAGCCCTCGTTGCATACGCAGATTTCATCGTTGAATTCATATTTTTCATCGACCGCCTCGTCTGATCGCGGTTCCCAATTCCAAAGGAGTTGCCATGGCAACACTTCTCGAAGTAAAAGGACTTGAGACGCAATTCTTTACGCAAGACGGTGTTGTTCATGCCGTCAATGGCATTTCTTACACACTCGATGAAGGCGAAACGTTGGCCATTGTGGGGGAAAGCGGGTGTGGCAAAAGCGTGGGGGTGATGTCATTGATTCGGCTGATTCCTATCCCTCCGGGAAAAGTAGTGGCCGGTGAGGTGTGGTTCGATGGCAAGGATTTGCTCAAACTCAGTGATGACGAGATCCGGCAGGTGCGCGGCAACCGTATTGCCATGATCTTCCAGGACCCGATGACATCGCTGAACCCGGTGCTGACCATCGGCAAGCAGCTAACCGAAGCCATGCAATTGCATCTGGGCATGGATAAGGAGCAGGCCCGCAAGCGTGCGGTCGAGTTGTTGGAGTTGGTCGGCATCCCCGGCGCCGACAAACGCCTGGATGAATATCCTCATCAATTCTCGGGCGGCATGAGACAACGCGTAATGATCGCCATGGGGCTTTCCTGTAATCCGCAATTGCTGATCGCCGATGAGCCCACCACCGCACTCGACGTCACCATTCAGGCGCAGATCGTCGATTTGGTCAAGGAACTGAAAGAGAAAATCGGCATGGCCATTATCTGGATCACTCATGATCTGGGGGTAGTTGCTGGCATCGCCGAGCGGGTGATCGTGATGTACGCCGGCCTGATTGTGGAAGAAGCAGAGGTGCATGACCTGTATGGCAAGCCGCTTCATCCCTACACACTGGGCCTTCTCAAATCCATGCCTCGTCTGGACCTGGGCAAGGACGCAAAGCTTATTCCCATCGAAGGTCTGCCGCCCGACCTTGTGGACTTCCCAGAAGGATGTCCCTTTGCGGCGAGATGTAAATACCGTGTTGATCGCTGTTTCACCGAAAACCCACCGATCGAATACGTGACGCCGACGCATCGCGTAGCCTGTTGGCGTTGGGAAGCCGTTCACGAGGAACTCAAGGCGAATGGAGGGAGCCATGACTGAAAATGAAAACTTGATTGAGGTCTCCGATCTCAAAATGTATTTCCCCATCACCAAGGGCGTCATCTTTCAGAAAAAGGTGGCGGATGTCAAAGCCGTTGACGGCGTCTCCTTCACCATCAAGAAGGGGGAAACCCTGGGGTTGGTCGGCGAGTCGGGCTGTGGCAAATCGACGACTGGCCGGGCCATTTTACAGCTTTATCGGCCCACTGCCGGTTCTGTAAAATTCAAAGACGTGGAACTCACCGAACTGAAAGGCGAAAAACTACGACACATGCGCCGCAACATGCAGATGATCTTCCAGGATCCTTATGCTTCGTTGAACCCGCGCATGACTGTGGGCGGCATTGTGGGCGAACCGCTGGAAGTTCATAACATCGCCAAAGGCAGAGAAAAACGAGAGCGCGTGCAAGAACTGCTGCGCGTGGTGGGCCTCAACCCTTATTTCGTCAATCGCTACCCGCACGAATTCTCCGGCGGTCAGCGCCAGCGCATCGGCGTGGCCCGCTCTTTGGCCCTGAACCCTGACTTTATCGTTTGCGACGAGCCGATTTCCGCGCTGGACGTGTCTATTCAGGCGCAGATCGTGAACATGTTGGAAGATCTGCAGCAGGAGTTTGGGCTCACCTACCTCTTCATCGCCCACGATCTCTCCATGGTGCGGCACATTTCCGACCGCATCGCCGTCATGTATCTGGGCAAAATCGTAGAAATAACCGACCATAACACGCTGTACGAAGATCCGAAACATCCTTACACCCAGGCCCTGCTCTCAGCCGTGCCCATCCCCGACCCGGTGATCGAAGATCAACGCCAGCGGATTATCCTCGCCGGCGACGTGCCCAGCCCCATCGATCCCCCTCCAGGCTGCAACTTCTCCACGCGCTGCCCCCGGGTGATGGATATCTGCAAGGAAGTCGATCCCACCTGGCAGGATATCGGCGAGAATGGCGAAGAACATTGGGTCGCCTGTCATTTGTACGAATGATCACTGCAAAAAACTGGTTTTTGCGGTAGAGTTTGCTTGGTAACTGTTGTTACTTTTATCCTACGCTATCCTGACGTTAATCCTACGCTAGCTACACTCTTACCATAAACAAGGAGGTGATGCGGAGCTAAACCACGTTGGTTTTGTGTAATCGTGGTTGATCTTTGAGCCTGGCTGGCTCGGTAAGTTCACCACTTTGCAAACGTCGCCTGTTTCCGCACCGGGGCGACATTATCGTACATCCAACCTTTACTCTTTTGGAGGAGAAACAGAACATGTTTCGTAACAAGTGGACGATTCTAATCGTTATTTTGTTGTTCGCTGCCATCGGTCTTTCCGCCTGTGCGCAGCCCACGCCCGAGGTTGTCGAAAAGGTCGTTGAAGTGACCGTCGTCACCGAAAAGGAAGTCGAGAAAGTTGTCGAGCAGACTGTCGTCGTCGAAGTCGAGAAAGAAGTCGAGAAGGTCGTCGAAGTGACGCCTACACCGGAACCAGCGACAATGGTTACGCTCAACCTCAATCTTGGCACCGAACCCCCGACGCTCGATCCTTCACTGGCCACAGACACCACATCTATCGAGGTGATCGGTAACCAAATGGTTGGCCTCACCGTCATCGATCCTGATACCAATGAAGTGGTTCCCGGCCTGGCCGAATCCTGGGATATTTCTGAAGATGGAATGGAGTACACCTTCCACCTGCGCCAGGACAACAACTGGGTGAAATACAATCCCGGCACCGGCGAAGTCGAAGTGCAACGCCCTGTGACCGCGCAAGATGTGGTTTACGGCGTCAAACGCACGCTGGATCCGCGCACTGCTTCTGACTACGCTTACGTGTTGTACATCATCAAAGGCGGTGAAGAACTGAACAACGCCGATATCGGCGCCATGAGCGACGAAGAGGCCCAGGCGCTGCTTGACGCTGTAGGCGTCGAGGCTCTGGACGAATACACCGTTAAGTTCACACTGGCCGATCCTGCGCCCTACTTCCCCTCGATTGCCAGCATGTGGGTTGCCATGCCCATGCCGCAAGAAGTGATCGAAGCGAAGGGCGAGCGTTGGCAAGAGCCTGGCTTCATCTGGACCAATGGCGCCATGGTGCTCACCAAGTGGGCCCATGATGACAGCCTGCAACAGATCAAGAACCCCTACTGGTGGGGCGCTGACGATGTGCAGATCGATGTCATCGACTATGTTATGGTCACCGAAGCCTCGACCGCTTATGCCATGTACCTGGCGGGCGATCTGGACGCTGTAGGCGCACCTCAGGATGAAATCGATAGCATCAAGGCCGACCCAGTCTTGAGCCAAGAGCTTATGATTGCTCCTAGCCCCTGCACCTACTACTACGGCTTCGTAAACACCAAAGCGCCGCTGGACAACGCCGATGTGCGCCGCGCCCTCTCCGCCGCGATCGACCGCAAGGGCCTGATCGACAACGTCACCAAGGGCAACCAGCTTCCGGCCAACACCTTTGCCCCGGCCATGATCTTCGGCAGCGCTGCCGGCGATCCTGACATCGCTCCCTGGGCCCTGCCCGAGGACATGGGCGGCACGGGCTACGACAAAGCCGTGGAACTGGCCAAGGGCTGGCTGCAAGACGCTGGCTACGCCGATGGCTCCGAGCTGGGAACCATCACCCTCATGCACAACACCTCTGAGGGCCATGCCCGTATCGCCCAGGCTATCGCCGCCATGTGGAAGGACGTGCTCAATATCGACGTCGCCGTCGAGAATCAGGAATGGAAGGTCTACCTGAATTCCATCAAGAAAGACGTGCCTCTGGAAGAAGTGCCGCACGTGTTCCGCCTGGGCTGGTGCGCCGACTACGCCGACCAGAACAACTGGCTGAATGAGGTCTTCAATCCGGAAATGGGCGCCGACCGCCTGCGCTTGCAGGATGCTCAAGAATACATCGATTTGATGGATAAGGCCCGCGCCTCGACGGATCCCGAAGAGCGCAAAGCCCTGTACAAAGAAGGCGAGAAGTGGCTGAGTGACACCCACGCCGCCTACGCTCCAATCTACTACTACACCACTGTATCCATGACCAAACCGTGGGTCATTTACCGCACCGCTGGCACGGTTGGTCCGCCGTTGGACTACACCTGGAAACTTGACTGGGATGCCAAGAAAGCCGCTTTAGGCCTTCAATAGTCTAACTCTACATGACTGAGGCTGGCAGTGTCACCCTGTGTGAGGCTGCCAGCCTCACATCTATTTTTTTCTCCCCTGCTCCTCGCCTGAGCCACAGGCGACTGTTGGCGACAGGGTGGGGGGCGTCCGCAATACTCGAGGGGTGCATTCATGCTACAATTCATTGTTCGGCGCATACTTTGGGCTATACCGGTGCTATTGGCGGTGACTTTTTTCACCTTTGCACTGGTGCGCGCCATTCCCGGGGGGCCCTTCGACTTCGCAGGTGATAGGAGCCTGCCCCCGTCAGTAGTGGCTAATCTCGAAGCCAAATATCACCTCAGCGATCCTTTGTGGCAACAGTTTTGTTCTTATTTGATTGGGGACACGGTCTGCCGGCCGGGTGATGATTCTGGTCGAGCGAGTAAAGGGGTGCTTTTAGGTGATCTGGGTCCCTCATTCCGTTATCGCGGCCGTACCGTCAACGACATCATCGCTACGGCCCTGCCGATATCGTTTCAGCTTGGCATGATGGCGATGATGCTGGGCATTGGCATCGGCATTCCCTTTGGGGTGCTAGCCGCCCTTAAACACAATACCTGGATCGATTATTCGGCGACATTGGTCGCTATTTTGGGGGTTTCCGTTTCCAATGTGGTATTGGGGCCAGTGTTGATTTGGTTCTTCGCGCTCAAGTTGGGCTGGTTCCCTGTAGCGACCTGGGCGGCCGAGCCCCTATTTTCCGGCATCGCCGATAAATACATCGCCGCCTCTGAACAGATTCCGATGTGGGTCAATATCATACCCAAACCCACCGTTGATTTCTTCATGCACGCGGCGCTGCCTGTCTTCGCCCTGGGCACCGCCCTCTCGGCCACCATCGCCCGTATGACCCGCGGCAGCCTCCTTCAGGTCATTCGCGAAGACTACATCCGTACAGCCCGTTCCAAGGGCTTGCGCGAACGCGCCGTGGTGGTGCGCCACGCCCTCAAAAATAGCCTCATTCCTGTCGTCACCATTTTGGGTCCCATGTTTGCGGGCGTGCTCACAGGCACCTTCGTCATCGAACTGATTTTTGCCATTCCCGGCCTGGGACGTCACTTTGTCAACAGCATTGGCAACCGCGACTATCCGGTTGTTTTAGGGACTACGTTGCTCTATGGCGTCGCCATCGTCATCGCCAATATGCTGGTGGACATCACTTACGCCTGGTTGGATCCCCGCGTCCGGCTCGAATAGGCTAACGCTTAATGAATTATAGACTAAGGATTAAAGATTAAAGATTTGTGGGTAGACCATCACCCACAGTTGTCTACTTTATCATTACTCCTTGAAAGTTAATTATGAATCTTCATCCCGGAGACAGCCCATGACTGCTGAAACGAGAAGCGCCGAAGAACTACAATTTATTACGCGCAAGCCGCGATCACCTCTGACCGATGCTATCAACCAGCTTCTGCAGAACAAGATGGCTGTGGCCGCGCTGATTTTTATCATTGTCGAGGTGATTATCGCTATCCCCCCAGTCACGGACTTCGTCACGCCTTTTCCCTACGACAAAACCAGCCTTTACGATAACCTGGCTCCTCCCGGCGCCCCCTACACCGGCCGGGATCCCGAATACCAGGGCAAGATCTTTCTCCTGGGCGCCGACTATCTCGGCCGTGATATCCTCAGCCGCACGCTTTACGGAACCCAGGTGTCCCTGGCTGTCGGTTTCATTGGCGCCACCGTGAGCATGATTGTGGGCATCGCCTACGGGCTCATCTCTGGCTATAGCCGGCCCACTATTGACAACATCATGATGCGTTTTGTCGATTTTCTCTATGCCTTGCCCATTCTTGTATTCGTGATTTTAATGCAAGTCTACTTCAAGGCGGTGGCAAGACAACAAAACGAAACGCTCGAGCCGTTGGAAATCCCAGAATGGTTCATACCGCTCACCGTGGCGCTCTTTGTCGCGGCCGTACTCATTGGCTTTTTCATGGCTCGCCGTGAAGATGGAGGAGGCCCGGGTGTTTTTCTGGCCTGGGCGGTTGGCGCTTTCGTATTGAATTTCGTGCTGTTCATCGGCTACGTGATGAGCACAGGACGCAGTTTCATGGAGTCCATGATCGTGATCGACACAGCCATGGGCGGCATGTTCTTCCTGTTCGTGGCCTTGGGCCTGCTCAACTGGCTGGCCATGGCTCGCATCACTCGCGGCCAGGTGCTCAGCGTCAAGAAGAAGGAGTTTATCGAAGCGGCGCGCTCGATTGGCGCCGGAGATCGCCGCATCATCACCCAACATGTGTTGCCCAACATCCTGGGGCCCGCCATCGTCTACGAAACCCTGGCCATTCCCGGCTATATTTTCCTGGAAGCCTTCCTGAGCTTCATCGGCCTGGGCATCAATCCCCCCCGACCCAGTTGGGGTATCATGATTTCGGAAAACGTCCCGGCCCTGCGCGCCGCCCCCTGGACGGTGCTGGTCCCCAGCTTCGCCCTCACCATCACCGTGTTGGCCTTCAACTTCCTGGGCGATGGTTTGCGTGACGCTTTCGATCCTCGCATGAGGGAATAGCTGTTTTTTTTCACCCTGAAATGATCTCTGGCCCGGATGACGAGACCGTTCTCCGGGCCGTTTTTTGCGGCGACTTGGCGAATTGTGAGGGGGCATGAGGGCGATCCTTCCGGCTTTGCAAAGATGCAAGTTAAACGACTTGAACCATGCCGTGAAACGTAAGTTTCCCAAACCCATGCCATCAGGAGAACACCAGCGTTTGATTTTCACCCAAACCAAAAGGGATGCTAAAATAGCGATATGAAAAAAATAAAACCTCTCTTTCCCCTAATTTTCCTTGTAACTCTTTCAGCCTTTTTACTTGCCGCTTGTAGTAGCCCAGACGAAACGCCACAACAACTCGCCTTCGAGTCCTATCGAGACGGCAATGCCGAAGTCTATATGGTGGATGTCAATGGTGAAAACCTTGTGCGCTTGACCGATAATCCAGCCTATGATGGCGTGCCGAACTGGGCGCCCGATGGCCAGAGCCTCGCCTTCACCTCCGAACGCAGCGGCAACCCTGACATTTACGTGATGGATGCTGAAGGGGGCAATGTTGTGCAGCTCACCGAAGGTGAAGACGCCTTCAGCGTTGTTCCCGCCTGGTCTCCGGATGGCACACAGATCATATTCGTATCGAACCGAACCTATAACATACAGGGAGATGGCGGGCACTATGAGATACCTGCGAATCCCAAATTGTGGGTGATGCAAGCCGATGGCTCTTCGCCCGAACGATTGACTACTCGCATCGGCTTTGATATCTTTCCTTCCTGGTCGCCTGACGGTAAATCTGTGGCTTTTATGACCATTCGTGATGATAACGCCGAGATCTACCTGAAGCGCGCCGACCAGGAAGAGTTCAATCTGACAAATCATCCCGCGCAGGACGCAAATCCGGCCTTCTCGCCTGATGGGACAAAAATCGCATTCATGAGCGATCGCGGCGGTGACATGGACATCTACATCATGGATATTGACGAGGGCACGCTCACCAATATCACCAATCATCCCGCCGGTGATGGAGACCCCGCCTGGTCGCCTGATGGAACCCAACTGGCGTTTATCTCCGACCGGGATGGCAATGTCGAGATCTACATCATGGATGCTGACGGCTCCAACGTGCGTCGCATCACCAATGACCCCGCCGATGACATCATGCCCAAGTGGAGGCCAGCCCGGGAACGCTAGGCCGAAAACTACGTGTAAAGCGTTGGCCCATAAACCAGGGCGGTAAGCGTCAGATCGGTGATGGCGAACAGGAAAAAGCCTGTGGGCAGACCTGGCGGATCTGCTCGACGCACGTAGGCCCACAAAGAAATACTCGCGATCAAAAAGATCGAGACAGGCAAGACGACCAGGAAGACGCTTGCCCATGTCTGTGGCATTGTCCTCAGTAAGCTGGGCGAACCGAACAAGGACAAAAAAGCGGCGATCTTGGTCACATAAAAGATCGCAATCGCTACGCCTAATTCGATTCGGCCGTTGCGCGTGTCTAAATGCTCCGCCCGACCCAGCAAGAGCAGGATGACGATCCAGGCCAAAGGCAGAAGCAGGATCAGCAAAAGCATGGGGGTGAGCGCGACCACGGCTAGCAATCCAAATGCGAGCTCGCGGGATACATCGGTCGTTATGGCGCGGCCTGATATGCGCAAAGCGCCGGCTTTCCATTCCGGGCTGGTCGCCGACAGGTAAACGGGATAATAACCGCCGCCGCGATAATCCAGCCACACACTGTAAGCGTCTTTCATGCCATCTCTGACGCCTACCGGGAAGTAGGAAAGATGATCGGTGCGGGCCACAGGGGCGTAGCCGACCTGGACGCCATCCGTCAGTACAGCCATCATCGGCTGCATCGCTTCTTGCATTCGGTACGTCATTTTGGCGCTCAACAACAGGGGGAGTTCTGGCGCTGTGGAACTGATCGGCGAGGGATAAATCACATAAGAACTGCTAACGAGCGCCATACCTGGCGAGATAGGCGCGTACCATTTGCCATTCGAGGCTGGCGCGATCATTCCCGGCAGATCGGGGATAAGGATTTCATGAAGGTCGCCCGCTTGGGGGCGTTCCTTCGGAAATGCCAGAAAAAGCGTTTTGCCCGTGCCCGCCTCCATGCCGGCGACGATCTTGCTATGCCAGAAAACATAGATATGGCTATCGTCATAGCCGATAACGGGCCGCGAATAGGACGCGCTATCACTGCGCCCGAAGGTGGTGAGCAGCAGACCATCGCTTGTCTCTACCATTGCCTGGGGGAAGTCGGCGTAAAAGATCTCACGCACGCCGCGTTTGCCATCATCGACATACCAGATGAGATGAAGAACGCCGGTTTCGCCCAGCGCCAGTGATGGCCCCTTTCCACTGGCGTTGACCATGACGATGTCATCACCTATGGCGTCGTTCTCCCAGTCCATCTTGCGCTGATAAAGGCCGCCGCCTGTCTCCCGGCTCGATTCCCAGACTAGCGAGGCCTGGCCGTCAGGCAGCATAACCGCACCGTAGGCCTCCACGCTGTGATCGGGCGGAGTGACGAGTTTGGGCCTAGAAACCAGTTCGGCATTGTCCGAAATTTGCAGATGGTAGACGCCGCTGACGCCATCTTTGTTGGATTTTGCCAGCGTCAACAGATGAACTTGGCCGCGCGGCGTGACAAACAGCCGGTAGGAGCGCGGCAAGAACAATCCAGATTGCAGATTTTCGCTTAGCTCGACGCCAGATTCTCTATCGATGCGCGTATAATGAATGTCAGTGCCGTAGTCGCCTTTCTGCCCCCAGATGAGGTGAGCTTTCCGCCCCTGATCGGCGACGGTGATGGCGGCTGGTTCGCGCAGATTGGATATCCCCACACTCAGGCCCCGGCTCCAGATGGAATCAAGCGGTTGTGAACGCGCACTGTCCGAGCTGCATCCCGATAAAAGGATGACGAAGATGAGAAGAAGTAGGACTGGAACCCAGTGTGTTTTCATAACGGTGTGAGATGGAGTGGTCGAACCTGTACCGCATTATACACCATAAAGTGATTAGCTCACCGGATCATGCCCCTGCCGTGAGGATGTCTAAACTGTGCAGCAGGTTTTCGCGCCAGGCGTCTTCCTCATCGACGACGATCCAGAGGCCGTTGGGGCCTACGCGAGCGTTGTCGCGGAGTTGGTATTGCAGTCGCCGCCGGTCCAAGCGCCCCACCGCCGTACTGCGCACGACCAGTTGGTTGTGGTCCCGGCCGATGTTCGTCACCCCGGCGCGCATACTGAGGATCTTGACCTTGACCTGGAACAGCAGGTTGATGACTTCCGCGGGCGGCTCGCCAAAGCGATCCCGCAACTCCTGCGCCATGTCATCCAGCTCGCCCGGCGTGTTGAGGCCGGCGATGCGGCGATAAAGCTGCAAACGCAGGCCTTCATCCGCGATGTAGCTGTGCGGGAGACCGGCCGTCAGCGGGAGATCCAGATGGATGGTGGGAGACAGAGGCTCGGCCAGCACGCTGGCGTCGATGGCGTCAGCCGGGAGCCTGCCATCATCGCGCATATCTTCCACGGCCTGAGCCAGCAACCGCACGTACATATCGAAGCCCACCGCGGCGATGTGGCCGTGCTGGCGCGCGCCTAACAACTCTCCGGCCCCACGGATCTCCAGGTCACGCATGGCGATGCGGAAGCCCGCCCCCAAATCACTGGCCTCCTGGATTGCTTCCAAACGGCGGCGGGATTCAGGCGACAGCGGTTTGTGCTTGTCGTACAGCAGGTAGGCGTACGCTCGCACCGCGCCCCGGCCCACCCGGCCCCGCAACTGGTAAAGCTGCGCCAGGCCGAACCGGTCGGCGCGGTTGATGATGATCGTGTTCGTGTTGGGGATGTCCAGTCCGCTCTCGATGATGGTGGTGCAGACCAGCACATCGAATTCGCCTTCGGCGAAGGCCAGCATGGTGCGTTCCAGCTCTCGTTCGGGCATCTGGCCATGCGCCACCTCCACCACCGCTTCGGGAACGATCTTGCGAATGCGGTTGGCGATTTGTTCGATGCCCCGCACGCGGTTGTGCACGAAAAACACCTGGCCGTTGCGGTCGATTTCTCGCAAAATGGCGTTGCGGATTAGCGTTTCGTCGTAGAAACCGACCGTCGTCTGGATGGGCAGGCGCTCTTCCGGCGGCGTGTCGATGGTGCTGAGGTCGCGCACCCCGGTCAGGCTCATGTACAGCGTGCGGGGGATGGGCGTCGCCGTGAGCGTGAGCACATCCACCTGCGCCCGCAATTGCTTGATACGCTCCTTGTGACGCACGCCGAAACGCTGCTCCTCATCCACGATCAGCAAACCCAGATCTTTGAACGCCACATCCTTGGAAAGCAGCCGGTGCGTGCCGATCACGACATCCACCGAGCCCCTGGCCAAACCCTCCAACGTCTTTTTCTGCTGGCTGCGGGTGCGGAAACGGGAGAGCATGTGCACTTCGACCGGGAATGTGCGCAGGCGTTCGCTGAAGGTCTTGAAATGTTGTTGGGCCAGCACGGTGGTCGGGACCAGCACCGCCACCTGGCGGCCATCCATGATCGCTTTGAACGCGGCCCGCAACGCCACCTCGGTCTTGCCGTAGCCCACATCTCCGCAGATGAGCCGATCCATGGGGCGGGCGCGCTCCATGTCCTCCTTCACCGCCTCGATGGCGACAAGCTGGTCTTCGGTTTCGATGTAGGGGAACGACGATTCCAGGTCTTGCTGCCAGTCCGAATCGGGGCTGAAGGCGTGACCGTTCATCGCCTCGCGCCGGGCGTACAACACCAGCAAATCATCGGCGATTTCGGCCACCGCCTTCTTGGCCTGTTCCTTCACCCGGCCCCAGTCAGCCGTGCCCAGACGATTGAGATCTGGCGCGGCCTCGCCCGGCCCCACGTACCGCGCCAGGCGGTCGGCCTGATGCACGGGCACATAGAGCCGGTCGTTCTGGGCGTAATCCACCCGCAGATAATCCCGCTCGATGCCGTCGAGATCGATTTTGACCAATCCCACAAAGCGCCCGATGCCATGCTCCATGTGCACCACGTAATCGCCGGGATGGATGTCCGCGAAAAAGGATTCGGGCGCGGCCGCGCGCGGCCGGCGGCTGCGACGGCGGCGCGCCTTGCCCCAGCCGAAGACCTCGGCGTCGGTCAGGAAGATGATCTCGCCCGCCGCATCCTCCAGCCGCCAACCCTCGTCGAACTGGCCCTGCACGATGCTGATGCTGCCGGTGGGCGGTTGCGTGGGCAGATCGGACTGCACGCCCGCGATGATCTCGTGTTCCTGGAATAGCTCCGCCAGGCGCGCGGCCTGACGACTGACGATGACCACGCGAGCGTTATTCTGGCGCATGGCGTCGACTTGCTGGATGACGCGGCGGAGTTGTCCGCCCCAGCGCGGGCCGGGGTGGAACGAACGGCCCAGCGCCGACCCCACACTGGTGCTGTGCCCGTCCAGTTTTCCTTGCCCCAACACCAGCGGCCCGCGTCGCTCGACCTGGGGCCTTAGCTCCTCCCAGGTGGCGAACGCCCGTGCAAAGTCGGGCGGCAGGTCGCCGCTCTTGACCAGGTCTTTCTCCACTTGCAGGGCCTGGCCTTCCAGATCGAGCGCCACCGCGGCCACATCAGCGGCCGCGTCGATCAGCAGCAGGGTCTGGTCGGGCAAGTAATCCAGCAGGGAAGCAGGTTGCGGGTAGAGATAAGGCAGATAAAATTCGATGCCGCGGAAGGGAACGCCGGAAGCGAGATGGTCGCTATCCTGCTCGAACTCGAATTGAGCAGGGGGATGGCAGGCGGACGTGTCCAGCGCCTGGATCGCCTGCGCGGCGGCGGGCCCCCGGTCGAGCAAAGCCTCGCTGCCCGGGCCGATCACCACGCGCTCGATGAAAGCATCGGGCAGGGTGCGTTGCGTGGCGGGATCGAAACGACGCAGGCTATCCACCTCGTCCCCCCACAGTTCGATGCGCACGGGCAAACGTTCGTTGGGCGGCCAGATGTCGATGATGCCGCCGCGATGACTGAAGGCTCCCGGCTCCTCCACCAGGGTTTCGCGTTTGTACCCGGCCTTGCTCCAGTATCCCAACAGCGTTTGCAG
>DUEF01000206.1 GCA_011176555.1 Caldilineae bacterium | reverse complement strand
CCATTTTCGGCCTGCTCGCGGCCCAGGGCGTCTTCTTGCTGCAAAATCGCCGCTATTTCGACCAGCAGCGCACCAGCCTGGCCCTGCGCAACATCATCGTCGTGGCGGCGATCAACTTCATCATCGGCCTGTCACCCGGCATCGACAATTGGGGGCATCTGGGCGGGTTCATCGGCGGCGGTATTTTTGCCTGGCTGGCGGGGCCGCGCATGAGTGTATCCGACGATGGTTTCACCTGGCGGATGGTGGATGTGCGCACGTCCTCGAATGTCATTCTTGCTTCGGTGGCGGTGCTTTTGCTGTTTGGTGGAGTGGCGCTCCTGGCGATGGGTGGTTAGGGCTCATCGTCGTTTTTGGGAAGAACCTGCGTTACACCCAACGTGAGCGGCATCATGCGCTCCTGGCGTCGTCGTTCCAGTTCCCGCAGTTCCATTTGCGCTCTGCGTCCGCCATCCGGCAATGAGTGTCGTCGTTCGGCGGCGTAAGTAAGCCATTTTTCGGCTTCGCCATACTTCCCCTGTTTGATCATCAGGCCACCGAGGTTGGCGGCCGCCAGGGCATTGTTGGGATTGCGCTCCAGTTGCCGGCGCAGGCGTTTCTCTCTGGCCGTGATTCTGTCTCCCCAGCGCACAAGGACGCCCAGATCGAAGATGATGTCGGGTACGAAAGTAGTCTTGAACTGGCCGGCGCGGTGACGCACCACCGCCCGCGAGCGAGGCACGATCATATCCAGTTCGCGGATGATCTTGATCTGTAGGCTGGCGTTTTGAAATTTCTGTCCGGGAAAGAGCTTGACCTCTTCATCACCGTCCACCACGACATTCAGCAATTCCTCTTCGCCGTCATCCATGCGCAGCGATTGTAAAAGAATGGGATAGTTGCAGTAGTTGTGCACCCGCACCGATCCGTTCGCCGCTACCGCCGTAATGCGGTCGGTGCTGACCTCGCAGCCGGGCTGGAGCGCCAGCGAATGCTTGAACGGGAAATGAACGTCCAGGAACTCCAGAAAATCGGCGGAATAGTTTTTGAAGATGCCCACATGCTCATGCACTTCATCCTCTTCGACCAGCTCAAAAACAACGCGTTGCCCGATGAAGCGTTCGAGCAGGGGGTCTTGCGAGTGACCCACGTGCCCGATGATTTCGCCGCCAAACTTTTTCATGTAAGTCTCGCTGGTTTCGGTGATGAAACCTCCGGCAGGTTTGCGCAGGCGTCCCACCAGGATGCCGATCACTTCGTTCAGCGATTCTGAGGCGGTTGTGAGAAAGGCGCGCATTTTTCGCACCAGATAGCGTAGCGGGCTGGGATGAAACCAGCGGCGCAAGTCCCGCTCGCGCCGCTTTTTGTTTTCTTCGCTGAGATCGTCTGCATAGCGATAGATGGCCTGGATTCGGTCGTATTCCCCACCGTACAGCACGTAGCTCGACTCGACGTGCTGATCATCCTGGATATCGTCTTTGTAAAGAAATTCGAGTCCCGTTGTGCATACTTTTAAGGTGCCCCAGATCACTCTGTTGTCGGTGCGTTCCAGCGTGACGTGATAACCGTCGAAGGCTTTCAGGCATTCATCCTTGCGCCTGGTGCGCAGCCAGGCGCCGACCAGGGTGATCAGGAAGATGACAGTGAGTGTGATGATGAGAGACCAGTCGATTAGCATGAAATACTCCTATAACGCCAGTTGGCGCGTGTGGAAATCTCCGAAAGCATAACAGAGAAAACGCGTCCTGTCGAAGCGCAGCGAGACATCCCCTTGATGGCCGTCTACCCCATCAGCCAGGGGATTTCTCCTCACTCCGTTCGTCGAAATGACGTGCCAGGGCAATGACACAATGGCCCCTTCCTGCGAAAATGAGCGTCTGAGGTATTCACACTTGATGACAGCAGCAAATGCATATCCTCCTGTAACGATTGTCGGCGCGGGGCTGGCCGGTTCCGAGGCCGCCTGGCAATTGGCCCAGCGCGGATTCCAGGTCGATCTGTTCGAGATGCGGCCCGAAAAGCAAACCGAGGCGCATCACACCGGCGATTTCGCCGAACTGGTGTGCTCGAATTCGCTGGGCTCACGCCTGGTCGATCGGGCGCAGGGCTTGCTGAAGGAGGAACTGCGCCGCCTGGATTCGCTGATCATCGCCTGCGCCGACCGCAACGCTTTGCCCGCGGGCGGGGCCCTGGCTGTGGGCAGGGAGGACTTCAGCGCCGACGTGACCTCGGCCATCCTCGCTCATCCCAACATCACCGTCCACCGCGCAGAAATCACCGACCTGCCCCCTGGCCCCACCATCATCGCTTCTGGCCCGCTCACCTCCGACGCCCTCGCCAGGCGCATCGGCGAACTGGCCGGACAGCGCCACCTGTATTTCTACGATGCTCTGGCCCCCATCGTCACCCTGGAATCGATCCACATGCCTCCGGCATGGCGGCAATCCCGCTACGACCGCGACAGCGATGGAGCGGGCGCTGGCGATTACATCAACTGTCCGCTCAACGAGGCCGAGTACAAAGCCTTTGTGCAAGCACTCAACCAGGCCGAGCGCATCGAGTTGCGCCAGTTCGAGCAGATGGACGAGCGCTTTTTCGAGGGGTGCTTGCCGGTCGAGGTCATCGCCGGGCGGGGGGATAAGGCGCTGGCGTTCGGGCCCATGCGTCCGGTGGGGCTACGAGACCCCCGCACGGGCGAGCGGCCTTTTGCGGTGGTGCAACTCAGGCAAGACAATCTGGCCGGGACGCTGTACAATCTGGTCGGATTTCAGACGAACATCAAGTGGCCGGAGCAGCGGCGCATCCTGCGCATGATTCCGGGCCTGGAGGAGGCGGAGTTCGTGCGCCTGGGTCAGATGCACCGCAACACCTTCATCAACTCGCCCGTGCTCCTGCGCCCGACCTTGCAGTGGCATGACCGGGACGATCTCTTTTTTGCCGGGCAGATCACGGGTTCCGAGGGTTATGTGGGTTCCACGGCCGGCGGCTTGCTGGCGGGCGTGAACATGGCCCGGCTGTTGTCCGGGCTCGCGCCGCTGGCTGCGCCTCGCACGACGATGCTGGGCGCTATTTTCCACTACATCACCCACGCCGAGCCGGAAGATTTCCAGCCGATGAAGGGCAATTTTGGTTTGCTGCCGCCCTTGCAGCCGCCTGTACGCAACAAACGCGCCCGCTACCGGGCTTACGCCGACCGGGCGTTGGCGGCGCTGGATGCGTGGCGCGCGTCATTTCGCCAAACGCAGTGAGGAGAAATTCCCCTCATGGTCGTGTGCGTGGATATATGGGGGGATATTCCGCTGCGCTCCGACATGACGTTACAAGAAAGTTTGCTTCGAGGCCGTGGAAGTGTTAGGATGATCGGGCTGAATTTTACACAGGAGAACCTATTTTGAGCGAATTTTACTATGGCGGTCAGGCCGTCATCGAAGGCGTGATGATGCGAGGCCGACAGCGTGTGGCTGTGGCTGTTCGCAATCCCGAAGGCGAGATCGTCGTACACGAGGAGCCGTTGCCCCCGCGCATTTATCAGAGTCGCATGGCCAAGACGCCTTTTTTGCGCGGCCTCGTCCTTTTGTGGGATGCTCTGGTGCTGGGCACGCGGGCGCTGATGTGGTCGGCGGATGTCGCTTTGGCCGAGGAAGGTGACGGCGATGAACAGGGAACGGAGCCAGAATCGGCGTTTAGCGGGCCGGTGGCCTGGGGAACAATTATCTTTTCTCTAGCTTTCGGCATTGGTCTGTTCATCCTCCTGCCGACCGGCGTGAGCCACCTGCTCGAAAACGTGTTGCATTTGTCTAAGACCGTGAGCAGCGTGCTGGAGGGCGTGTTCCGCCTGGTCTTGTTCGTGGGCTATATCGCCGCCATCGGCATGATGCCCGATGTGAAGCGAGTTTTCGGCTATCACGGGGCCGAGCACAAAACCATCAACGCTTACGAGGCCGGCGCGCCTCTGACCCCGAGCAGCGTCGCTCAATTCTCGACCCGGCACACCCGCTGCGGCACCAGTTTTCTGCTGTTCGTGCTCGTCATCAGCATCATCCTCTTTGTGCCCTTGCAATTCGATGCCTGGTGGCTGCGGCTGCTGTCTCGTCTGCTACTGATCCCTGTTATCGCCGGCATTTCCTACGAAGTTCTGCGCTTCAGCACCGCACATCAGAATAACGTGCTGATGAAAGCGCTTATCGCCCCGGGACTGGCCATGCAGGGACTGACCACACGCGAGCCGGATTTGGACATGCTGGAGTTGGGCATCGCCGCCTTGCTGCCCGTTCTCGCCGCCGATGGCTTGGAAGCTCCCTCCACCGTCGCCACCGAGCTGCCCGCAGCGACAATCGCCGCGTCTCAGCCAGTTCCATGACACCAAACCATAGGTTTTTGCATCTAAGGGATAGCGCTTGATGACCTTATTTGGATCATTAGGACGCGCTGGATGCACACTTCAATAACCCAAATTTCATTCAAACCCGCAACGGAGCAAAAAAATGACAAACCCAATCAAAGTGACCGTCACCGGCGCTGCTGGCCACATCGGCTACAGCTTACTCTTCCGCATCGCCGCTGGCGAGGTTTTTGGCCCCAAACAGCCTGTTATCTTGCAAATGTTGGAGATCCCCCCGGCGATGTCTGTGTTGGAAGGCACGGCTATGGAGTTACAGGACTGCGCTTTCCCGCTCTTGCACGACATGGTGCTTACCGATGACCCCATGGTGGGGTTCGATGGGACGAGCTGGGCCTTCCTGGTCGGCGCTTTCCCGCGCAAGGCCGGTATGGATCGGGCTGATCTCATTGGTCGCAACGGCCCCATTTTTGTGGGACAGGGCAAAGCGATCAATGCCAGGGCCGCGGATGATTTCCACGCCCTCATTGTGGGCAATCCTGCCAACACCAACGCCCTCATCGCCATGAGCAACGCCCCTGACGTGCCCAACGAGCGCTTCAATGCCATGACCCGGCTCGACCACAACCGTTCGCTCAGCCAGCTCGCCGCCAAGACTGGCGCCAACGTCGCAGACATCAAACAAATGATCATTTGGGGCAACCACTCCAACACCATGGTGCCCGACATCTACCACGCCAAGATCGGTCGCAAGAAGGCCATCAATGCTGTGGGCAAGCGCTGGTACAAGAGCTACTTCAAGCCCACAGTCGCCACTCGCGGCGGGGCCATCATCAAAGCCCGCGGCGCATCCTCCGCCGCCTCCGCCGCCAACGCCGCCATTTGCCACGTGCGGGATTGGTACGGTGGCACGCGCAAGGGTGACTGGGTCTCGATGGCCGTGCCCAGTGATGGTTCGTATGGCGCGCCCGAAGGCGTCATCTTCTCCTTCCCCTGCGTCTGCCCCGGCGATGGAACCTATCAGATCGTTCAGGGTCTGGATGTGAACGAAGAAATCCAGGAAGGCATCCGCAAGACGGGCGAGGAATTGCTTAACGAGAAAGCGGTCGTCGCCGATTTGCTTTCATAGCAAGAATCGTAGTGCGTGTTTCGTTTTATCGCGGAACACGCACTACGAAATACGTAAGTGCATGAACGATTATGAGATAAACTGGCAAGAGCTTCTGGACGAAACCCTCCCCCCTGATCATCGCTCTGGTTTCGTCGCTGTGGTGGGGCGTCCGAACGTGGGCAAATCGACATTGCTGAACGCGCTGCTGGGACAGAAGATCGCTATTGTCTCGGCGCGGCCGCAGACTACCCGCAACCGCATCACCGGCATCCTCACTACTGACGACATGCAGGTGGTGTTTGTTGACACGCCCGGCATCCACAAGCCCAAACACAAGCTGGGCGAATTCATGGTCGAAGAGGCCCTGGCATCCATGCCTGACGCCGACCTCATTTTGTGGATCACCGACGTGAGCAAAGCGCCCCGACCGGACGATGAGCGCGTGGCATCCGTTCTGCGGGCGCAGGCTTTGCCTGTGGTGCTGGTGATGAACAAGATCGACATCGCTTCGCCCGAATATTTACTGGCGAACAGCGCCGCTTACCGCGCCCTGGTTCCCGATGCTGTGGCCGATATCGCCATTAGCGCCCTCAAACAGCGCGGAACCGATGCCATCTTGCCTTTGCTCCGCCAGCATCTGCCACCCGGCCCCCGTTATTTCCCCCCCGATCAAGTCACCGACATCCAGGAGCGTTTCCTGGTGGCCGAATTGGTGCGAGAAAAAGCGCTCCAGCACCTGCGGGAAGAGGTTCCCCACGCCCTGGCGGTGGAAGTCGAGCGCTTCAAGCGCCGCGCCAACGGCATGATTTACATTTCCGCCCGGATTTACGTCGAACGGGAGACGCAAAAAGCGATTTTGCTCGGCAAAGGCGGCTCCATGCTCAAGCGCATCGGCAGCGATGCCCGCAAAGAGATCGAGGCGGTTTTGGAGGAGCGGGTCTATCTCGAATTGTGGGTGAAGGTCAAACCCAAGTGGCGGCGGGATGCAGCGGAGTTGCGCCGGTTGGGCTATGCGTGATGGAGGGGAGCAAGTGGGTGGTGGAAGCTGGGTTTTATCGTCGGCTTCTCGTTTGCTGGCATGAGGCGCGGCTGGCGCTTACGCGGCCCTGTACGGTTGACACCGCCATCACCCGCCTCCTATAATCTGCCTTGGAAAAGACAGTGAGCAGTAATCAGGGAACAGTCGTTGGTTTACGAAGTTTGCTCGTAAGGATAAACTGGTAGCCGCCAACTGATAACCGCTTACTGAAATCCCGGAGCCTCTATGCCACCCAAGCCCACCAAACTGAGTTGGACATTGGCCATTCTCGCCATCCTCCTGGCGCTGGCCCTGCTCATCCTCGCGCAATCCACGCATCCCATCGTCCCCTCGGAGGACGCCTACATCACCTTTCGCTACGCCCGCAATCTGGCCGAAGGACACGGCCTGGTGTGGAATCCGGGCGAGGATCCGGTGGAAGGATCGACGGAATTCCTGTGGGTGATGTTGGTGGCGGGGGGCAGCAAACTCGGCCCGGGCGTCGAAACGGTGGCCTGGGGATTGAACATCCTCTTTGCAGTCCTGGGCACGATTCTGGTGGGCCTCGCCGCCTTCCACCTCTCTCGCCGCCAGGCCCTCGTCGTCCTCCTCGCGGCCGGCGCTTTCGCCGTTGGCCCGATCTCCTACTACGTGCGCGCCGGTTTCGCCACCACACTCTTCACGTTGCTGATCGCGATCGCCTTCGTCTGCACGCTCATCCTGGCCTTCTCATCCCGCCATGAGCGCCTGCGCTCGACCGCTTTCATCGTCCTGCCCCTGAGCCTCCTGCTGCTGGGACTGACTCGACCGGAAGGCGTGCTCTACGGCGTTTTGACTCTCTCTGCCATCCTCCTGCTCCTCGACCGCCCGGAGCGCATCCGCTTGCTCAAGACCACGGCGTTGTTCCTGATCCTGCCGGGATTGGTCTATTTCATCTGGCGTTGGCAGTACTTTGGCTATTTTCTGCCGAACACTTTCTATGTCAAGAGCACGGGGGGATTGTTGCACCTGCGCGACATCTGGGACATCTACGGCATGTTCAAGTTCCTGGCCCCCCTGCTGCTGCTGATCGGGCTGGGCCTAGCGGGGGCCAAACGGCAGCGCGGGCTCAGGATGCTGGTGTTGATAGCGCCGGCGCTGCTCTTCCCCTGGGCCTACCTGCTGATCGACCAATTGCAGAACATGGGCCAGCGCTTCCAATACCCGGTCTATCCCGTGTTCCTGCTGGCTGCAGCCGCCGCCCTGGGCGTGTTCAGGCTCGACCGCCCGCCAAAATGGAGCCTGGCGGCGCTCAAAGACAATCTGGCCATCTATGTTGGCGTCCTCCTCGCCCTGTTCGCACTCTTCGTTCCCATCGAAAAAGCCTTTTTGCTCGAACTGCTGGTGCTGGCGATCATCCTCCTGAAAGTGATCGAGCGCTGGGCTTCGTGGGACATCGATCCCACCGCGCTGCGCGGCGTCAGCCTGCTGGTGCTGGCCGTTTTCGCCGCGTTCAGCATCCAGCTAAGCTATCGTCTGGCCGCGGGCTTTTACCCCACCCAATTCGATGATCGCCAGACCATTGGCGCGGCCCTGGAGCCCTACGCCGACAGGGGCTACACCGTCGTCGCCAGCGAAGCTGGCTGGATCCCCTTTTTCTCGCGTTGGCGCGCCATCGACCCCTTCGGCCTGAACGACGAACACATCACCCACGAGGGCCTGTCCTTCGACTATCTCGATAGCGTGCAGCCCGACATCATCATGTACCACGACGTGGCCAACCCCAACCCGCCGCGCTGGGCCGACATGGTGGCGACGCTGCGAGATTACGCCGAAAGCAGGGGTTTCGTGCTGGCCGCCATCATCGAGCGCAAGGGCCCGAACGACCTGCATGTCTACTACGTGAACCCCCGCAACCCCGACGCCGAGGCGTTGATCGAGGTCATCACCGGCCAGGATGGGGCCGTTTACCAAGTTCCATAGAAACCTGTCATTGCGAGGCCGTCTTTTGGCGAAGCAATCCCCTACATAGCAGATCGGGGATTGCTTCGTCGCAAAAAAGACGCTTCTCCCAATGACACTACGAAGAAGGTGCGCTACGAGCTAACCGATAATCTTGCGGATGTGCGGGGGGATCGCCACCGGCTCCTCGCTCCAGGCGAAGGCCGCCAGCAAGCGCTCGCGGGCCGCGGCCAGGGTGTCGGCGCTGTTGGCGTGAATGGTCAGTAAGGGGTCGCCGGTAGCCACGTAATTCCCGACTTTGGCGTGATGGACGATGCCCACGCCGTAATCGATGGGGTCGCTCTTCT
>DUEF01000205.1 GCA_011176555.1 Caldilineae bacterium | reverse complement strand
AGCTCATCGCCCGGGCCGAGAAAGTCATCCCAGGCTTGATTGAGCACATCATATATCGCCAGGAGGCCAGCCCGCGCACATTCGAACGCTACGCGTGGACTACCGCCGGCAGCATCTACGGCATCACCTGGGATTCCCCCCAACCGCCCATGAAATCACCCATTCCCGGCCTCTACCTGGCTGGCTCCGGTGTTTTCCCCGGCCCGGGCATCGAAGCGGTGGTCATCTCGGGCGTCCGGGTCGCCGACGCTATTTATCGACAATGAAACCATCCAATCAGAAAAACGAGAGTAACTGTACAGGTCTAGCCGAAACACCCCACATCTGTCATTGCGAGCCGCTTTTTGGCGAAGCAATCCACAGGTCACATCAACACATCCTGCCAAACTGGTGATTGCTTCGTCGCACAAACCGCTCCTCGCAATGACACCTGAATAGTCACAAACGAGACATGAAAAAATCCTTCATCATTATCGCCTTATTCGTCTTTTCGCTGGCCCTGGCAGCCTGCGCCACCCAGGTTTCGACGCCTGCGCCGGAATCCACCACGCCGCCCCGGACAGAGTCGGTCGACCCCACCGTCGAACCGGCGACCCCACCGGCTGAAGAGGAGACGGCTGCTGCGATCGGTGACACCGGCACACTCCGGCTGGAGGAACGCCCCTGTGATCTCTTCATTCCCGCGGGCGAAGTCGAAGGCGAGACCATCCAGTGCGGCTACGCCATCGTCCCGGCCCTGCGCGAGCAGCCCGACAGCCAGCCGATCAAACTGGCCTACGTCATTCTCAAAGCCACAGGTGACGATCCCGTGGCCGATCCCATCGTTCATATCGCCGGCGGTCCCGGGGCCGCCTCCACCAGCCGGGACGCTGTGCTGGAATTCATCCGCCGCTACGCGCCCATGCGCGAAGACCGGGACATCATCCTCTACGATCAGCGGGGTATGGGCCGAAGCGAACCCTTCTTCGATTGCACCCAATTCCTGGGTGATTCCACGGACTTCAGCGCCCTGGACAATGACACCAAGCTGATCGCCGCCTGCCAGAAAGCTATGGACGACCAGGGCTATCCACCGGAGGCCTTCAGCACGCCCGTCTCCGCCGCCGATCTCATGGATCTGATGACGGTCCTGGACTACCCGGAATACAACCTCTACGGCATCTCCTACGGCACGCGCCTGCTCATGTCCCTCATGCACCACTTCCCACAGGAAGCGCCGGTGCGGGCCGTGATCCTGGATTCGGTGGATACTTTGCCCGAGGATGTAGGCAACGACCTGACCGGGGCCGGGCAACTCCTGCAACAGGATATGTTCGAATCCGTCTTCGCCGCCTGCGCCGGAGACGAAACCTGCGCTGCTGATTATCCCGACTTGCGCGCCCAATTCGACGCCCTGACCGAGCAACTGGATCAGAATCCCATCCAGCTGGACGAGTACACGACTGTGGACGGCGACACGATCTATCGCTACACCTTCCCCTACAACGGGGCCATCCAGAACATCCCCTACCAGCCGAGGATGATCCTGGAATTGAGCCAGGGCGTCACCACCACCCTGAGTATGATTGCCAATGGTGAGATCCCGGGACCGGCCACCCGCATGGCCGCCCTGCCCCCCGAGCCAGAAGGGGTGGCTGATCTGATGGATTTATATCTTGGATGCGACTCTCCCACTCCTGTCGATGAGAAGGCGCCCGATCCCATGCTCGCCTATTGGGATGCAGATCCGGAGACGCTGGCGGCCTTTTTCGGCGATATCTGCCCGGCAGACATCGCCGCCCAACTGACGGCGGCGATCAACGAGACCCGCGGCATCTTCAACTACATCATCCAGCGCTTCTCTCCCGGCACGACCGTGGGCGTCAACGCGAACATCAACGGCAAACTTTTCTGCACCGAGGAATATCCCTTCCGGGAATCCTTTGATGAGATGAAAGCGCAGATGGCAGCGGCGGGCATGCCTGACTTCTACATCCAGGAGACCATCGACAGTTTGACCCAGCGGAGCGCTGGCTGCGAGGCCTGGCGGGATGCCATGATCGAGCCCACGCCTGATGAATATGGTGCCTATCCCACACTGGTCCTTTCCGGCCAGTTCGACAATGTGACGCCGCCAGCCTGGGCGGAAACCGCCTCCACCCTGCTACCCAACGCCCAACTGATCACCATCCCCAACGCCTGGCATAGCATCCTGGGCAACAATGGCCCCTGCCCCACCGACATCGCCCTCCAGTTCCTGGCCAATCCGGGCGAGCCTGTGGATGCAGGCTGCACCGAAGACATGAAGGTGGTCTTCCAGCCGCCCGTCGCCGCAGCGACCGCCGCCCCAGCCGAAGTCGCCGGGATCCCTGGCGCGCCGGGCCTGGACGACCCGCTCTATCCCACTCTGGGCAATGGCGGCTATGATGTCCAGCATTACGATATCGTCCTGGATGCAGACCCAACCAGCGACGTCATCAGCGGCACCGTCACCATCGATGCGATAGCCACCCAGGACCTGAGCGCTTTCAACCTGGACTTCCTGGGATTGGAGATCGACGAGGTAACGGTCGACGCCAGCTCGGCCCGGTTCAGCCGCGACGGCCACGAACTGACCATCACCCCGGGGCAGGCCCTGGCCAATGGTGATGCTTTCATCGTGCAGGTGCGCTACCACGGCCGGCCGGAGCCAATCCAGGACCCGGGCGCACCGATTCCGGTGGGGTGGCAACCGCAAGACGGGGGCAGCTTCGTCGTTTCTGAACCATCCGGGGCCATGAACTGGTATCCCGGCAACAATCATCCCGCGGACAAGGCCACCTACACCTTCCGCATCACCACGCCCGACGGCTATGAGGTGGCGGCCAACGGCGTCCTCAGCCAGACTGTGGCGGGCGACGGGCAGACGACCTATGTGTGGGTGATGGATGATCCCATGGCCAGCTACCTGGCCACGGTGCAGATCAACGACTACGACGTAGTCATCAGCGCCAGCGAGGGCGGCGTTCCCATCCGCAACTACTTCCTGAACGACACGCCCGCTTATGTCCGGGACAGCTTCGAGGAGACCGAGGCCATGTTGGACTATGTGGCCGGTCTCATCGCCCCCTACCCCTTCGATGTTTACGGCGTGGTCCTGTTGCGGGAGCCGGCCGGCTGGGCGCTGGAAACCCAGACCCTATCCACCTATGGCCAGGACGGCCCATCCCGCCCGGAGACGGTCATGCATGAGTTGGTCCATTCCTGGTTCGGCAACAGCGTCTCCCCGGCCACCTGGCAGGATATCTGGCTGAATGAAGGTTTCGCCAAATATTTCGAAAGTCTATGGCTGGATCATATCGGTCAGACGCCCATCGAGGAAAGCATGGACCAACTTTACCAGATCATTGCCGATCAGGAGGCTGGCCCGCCGGCGCTGGTGGAGCAGGAAGAGATGTTCGGGTTGAGCGCCTACTATCGGGGCGCGTACACGCTCCACGCCCTGCGCCGGACGGTGGGCGACGATACTTTCTTCGGTATCCTGCGCGAATATTACCGGCGCTACCAGGGTGGCGTGGCCAGCACCGCCGATTTCATGGCCGTGGCCAAAGAGCTGGGCGGAGATCAGGCCGAACTGGTGCTGGAAGACTGGCTTTACAGCGAGGCCGTTCCTCAAAAGGTCGGCGACTGAAGCCTGTGGACCAGCAGACACGACGCCAGCATCCCACTGCACTTTTGCCCACTATCGTCGAAGATTTGGTTATAGAAAACGGTATTGCATAACAGGTCAATCGCTGTGCTAAAATCAGGAGGTCGAGTCCATCCAACAACATCAATCCCTGAAATGAAAAAGAAATGATGAACGACAAGCCTGAGCATAGTAGCATCATCACCAATCCTAACTGGTCCGCCTTTGTGCTGTTGGTGACGCTACTCTCCGCATTCAATTCTATTTTTACGCTGCTACCCCTGCCCAGCGCATCCGTCATGACCTTGGGGGCGATCAACATAGGGATCAGTTTGATTCTCTGGACAGATTTCTTTTACATGTTGAAGAAAGCGCCCGATAGACGCGCTTTTATGATCGAGTACTATGGCTGGCTGGCGCTGCTGGGTAATTTCCCCTATTTGCGCGGGTT
>DUEF01000204.1 GCA_011176555.1 Caldilineae bacterium | reverse complement strand
CGGGAGTAGATGAAATCGACAGGGCGGTCGGCATAGCGCGCGGTGAAGTAGTCCTGCACGAAGGTGATTTCGGGGCCAGGATCGTCGGTCGGTTCAGGCACATAACTGGGGTCGAAACCCACGCCGCGGTTGTCGCCCAGCGCGCAGAGCATGCGCAAAAAATCGCCCTGGCCGCTGCCGATCTCGATGATGTCCTTGCCGTGCAGGTCGTAGCGCTCTACCAGCGTCCGGGCCAGGGCGGAAGCGTAGCTTTGGAAGCGCGGGGAGAAGTGCAGCGAGTTTTCGTAAGCCTGGCCATAGGTCATCAGCCCGGCATCGAAAGCCAGGTTGTAGATGTGCCCGCACTGCCGGCAAAAACCGAGCTCGATATCCCCTCTGGGCGCGCGGCGGGCATCCTCCCGCTCCGGCCAGAGCAGGTTGCAGAAGACCGGCATCTGCGGCAGAGAGAGGATTGGTTCGGTGTCCGCAGCCGCACAGACCGGGCAAGGAGAAAGCGCTGTCATCGCAGCCTAGTAGGCGTCGCCGGGCGTTTCATCAGCGTCGGCAACCTGTTCGCCCAGGAGTTCTCGCATAATTTTGACGCCAGCGCTGGCCCCCAGACGCGTGGCGCCGGCAGCGATCAAGGCGCGGGCATCGCTGGCGGTGTGGATGCCGCCGGAGGCCTTGACGCCCATATCGGGCCCCACCACGCGGCGCATCAGTTCGATGTCGGCTACGGTGGCGCCGCCGCCCGAGAAACCGGTGCTGGTCTTGACGAAATCAGCGCCGGCGGTTTGCGCCAGTTCACAGGCCCGGATTTTTTCCGCTTCCGTCAACAGCGCCGTTTCGATGATGACTTTGACTGTGGCCCCACCGGCCGCCTGCACCACGCCGGCGATGTCTCGCTCCACCAGCGCCAGATCACCGCTTTTCAGCGCGCCGATGTTGATGACCATGTCCACTTCCTGCGCGCCTTGGGCGATGCAGGTCTGCGCCTCGAAGGCTTTGACTGCGGGTAGGTTCGCGCCGAGGGGAAAGCCGATCACCGTGCACACGGCGGGATGGGCGTCCGCCAGCAGTTCGGCGACTAACGGAACCCAGGTCGGGTTCACGCAGACCGAGGCGAATTCGTAGGCGATGGCTTCCTGGCACAACTGCTCGATCTGTCCGGCGGTGGCGTCCGGCTTGAGCAAGGTGTGGTCGATCAGATGGGCGATGTCGCTGCCGGTTTTTTTATCGTTGTTCATTTGTCGTCACTCCAGTGGTTCCAGATCGTAATGCGGGATAAGGCCAGCATTTTCGAGTGGGAAATAGATCAACCAAGCTTTGCCGATGATATTGTGCCCGGCCAGCGGCCCCCAGCTCCGAGAGTCACTTGAGCCCGGACGATTGTCGCCCATCACAAAGTATTCGTCCTCTCCCAATGTGACGGGGGGCTTGGTTTCCATGCTCATGTGGTCCAGATAGGCGGATTCGTCCGGGAGCGGTTTGCCATCGATGTAGACGATGCCATTGTTGATAGCGACGGTTTCGCCGGGCAGGCCGATGATGCGCTTGACGAAGTCTCGTTGCGGATCGTAAGGGTATTGAAAAACGATGATGTCTCCCCGTTGCGGTTCGCCCAAAACGTAGGCGAGACGGCTGACGATCAGTCTTTCTTCGGAGAGCAGGGTGGGGACCATGCTTTCTCCTTCCACGATGTAGTTCTGAAAAATGAAGCTGCGGAAGAAGACGATGAGTAAGCCGGCCAGCACCAGGGTCTGGACAATTTCCCAGACCCAGTGGCCGAACCCTGATTCTTTTGGTTTTTCTGCGGCTATGGCGGCCTGACTGGGTGGGTCGGCGACGACTTCAGGGGGAGGGGGCGGAGCAATAAGATCGGAATCGGACACGGTTATCAAACCAGTAGAGGGATTTGGAATCTGGGCGCAGGGCGTCGGATCCCATCAATGGATTATAGCACCGGGCCGGATCGGGCGGCAAAGACCAAGGGGGCTTGCTGGATCGGCACGAAAAAGCCGACCCCTGATGCAGAGGTCGGCTTGCTTGTGAAGGAGGAGGACTTGCAGGTGAAGCAATTCCACCGCTGTTCCGACAGTTTAGTTGTGGACCCAGGAACCGTCCGGGAAGAGGGTGAACACGCCGCGCGTGCCGGTCCACAGCATCTCGCCATGCTCATAGGTCTGGCGAGTCGCTTGTACAGGTTGTTGCGGCCACTTCGCCCAGCCAGTGCGCTGTGAGAAGTTGTCGTCGTTGCGCCACATCTTGCCGATGCCATACTCGGGTTGATACCAGCCGTGGGGCGGAATCAACATGGGGTTGGTGACAGCGTCGCCTTGTTGCCAGGTGTTGGGGCGTTTTTCCCAATAACCGTTATTGAACAGCACGTAGATCTGCATATCGGTGCGACTATCGACGACATAAGCGTTTTTGAATTGCTGTTCGAAGGCGTTCAGACCGACCTCTTGCTCTGTGGGACAACCGATGCGCTGGCGTAGGTGGTAGTTGTTGTTCCACACATTGCCAAAGCCGTTCTTAGGCGGGATCTGGCAGGTTATGTCTGGCGGGCCATCGCCGGGGTGGGGCGGGGGTGGGTAGTAGCCAGGCGGTGGTTGGCACGGTT
>DUEF01000203.1 GCA_011176555.1 Caldilineae bacterium | reverse complement strand
GTGACGACCCCCCACCAAAGCGCATCACCCACTGTCGTGATATTGGAATTCGGAGCCGTCTCGAATTGGAGAATCAGGAGACTGCTGAAGAGGAGAAAAATGAAGGCGACAAACAACGCGCCGACGAGCACACTTTCCGCCCGTCTTTTTTGCCACCAGCTTTGCAGCAGTTCGCGGGGACGCACGCCTTGGTAATTGCGAATGATGCGTATGGCTCGAGCGACGCGGAAAAAGCGAAAGACCCTGGTCCAGGGAAGGCCGGGAAGGCCGGGGATGCTGGAGAGCAGCTCCACCCAGCCCCAACGCTTCATGTACGCCCACTTGTGCGGCGCTCTGAAAAAGGCCGTCACAAAGCTGATAAAGAACACGACACAGATCATGGTGTCGACCAGCCACAGTATGGCTTGCGTACCGGGGCTTATCGGAAAAAATATGTTGACCAACACGGCGACGATAACGTACACGCTCAGAACCAGCATCAAAAGCTCCCACGGCGAACGCTGGCTGTCAATCTCGGCGGCATTGGCGTTGTTCGATAATTTGGAATCGTCAGTCATGATCTTGAGTTGATGTGTTTTTGTCCTTGTCCTTGTCGTAAATGGGCTTTCCCGCCAGTTTCGTCGAATACTTATCAATTCTTCTCTCGCTCTTGAAAAGCCACCTGGTCATGCGATCGATCAAGCGTTCATTTTGGCGGGCGCTCCAGGAATAAACCACGCAGGTGCTTGCGATCTTATCGTGCCAACCTTGCCTGCGGTTGTCAATCAAAATCCAGAAAAACCCTGCACCGAAGCCCAGGAAAGACAGCAAATAACCGATGTATCTTCGAAAACTCGTGCGGAAATCCATGGGCTTGCCATCCAGGCGGACGATGCGCACACCCAGCATCGCTTTGCCCGGCGTCATCCCTGCCAGCGTCCAAAAAAACAGGAAGTAAAGAGGCGCGAAGGACAATGCAAAAAGCACCAATCCAGCTGCGACCGCCAAACAGAGATACCCTTCCCAACCCGTTGTGACTGTGCATTGCGTGATGTCTAGCCCCACTATCTGGCCCAGATAAGTGATAAGCCAGCCCACAATGCCCAAAATGCCGATGATGATCCCGCGATCAATCACCCAGGCGATGAGACGACTCACGAAACCGGCATATTGCCCTTGCAGATCCTGCTCAATCATGACTGGCTTCCTCTTCCATGAGTTGTTTGCGCTGTTGGATCGGCTTCCTGAGGGCCTGCAGTTTGACTTCAGACGGCGGGGCGGGCAGATCCTGCCGCGGGGGACGACGCAAAAGCGAGCGCACGAACATCTCCACCACCGAATCGGCCGTAACCGTGCGTTCGCGCAGTTCATCTGCTATTTCGGTGGTCAATCCGAGGGTCTGACCTGCGATCAAATCCTGAACATCATCGGGATTTTCGTCATGGAGATACTTGACATAACGGTCGCCCACACTCTGCACCACGCCATCCAATTCCTCCGGCTCATCCTGGAGATAAGCCAGATAATCTCCGGCCTGCGTGCGAATCAGTTCCTGAATCGCTTCGTTATCGGCGAAAGCGGCGACAACATCATCGATCAGTTGCGGCGTGAGTTCTTGCACCATCGCCCGGCCCGTAGGCTCCTCGCTACGACCGATGTCCATCCAGCGTTCCACCGTCAACTCCACCCGGGCCTGCATTCTTTGCCCCCGCCGTCGCACTGGCCCGAACAGCCTGCTGCGCACCAGCGGCCCGAACACCTGCTCTCCGGCGCGCCCCACCGACTCCGCCATTTTCGCCGTGCGCATCACGCCGCGGGCGGCCGTTTCCGGCGCTTCGAACAGGAAGCCGATCAGGGCGTAGCGCAACTGCTCAGCAGCCGTTTCCTCTTCCGTCGCGAGGGTTCCCGCCTCCGCCTGCGGATGCTCCTCTTCCCAGGCGCGTATCCGCCGCAGCAGTTCATCCCCGCCCTCCAGCGCCGCCCCGATCAGCAGACGCGCCAGCGAGCGATACGTGGCGATGCCGGGCGCGTCTTCGGGCGAGGATTGCACCAATTCATATTCGGCGTCCAGGGCGTCGCCGTTTTTTCTTTGTTCAGAGTCTGGCATTCGATTCTCCATAAACCGTAAGATGGCGAAGCCACAACCAAAAGGCAGCGTGTTGCGTATTGCGTGTTCCGTTAAGTTGGTATCGAGCGAACGGACCACGCACTACGGAACACGGATGAATGCACACCGCGCACATTTTTACAAAGGACGTTCTCCAGTGAGGATATCGATGCTGCGCTCGAGCGCCGCGCCTTCAGCTTCGCTGATGCCTTCGTGCCGAAAACGGTAGTCGTGCTTGCGGATGAACTCATCCAGCAGTGCGATCTGCTCCTGCCAGAGCGATTCATGCAGGCCAATCAACGCCGTAGAAACGTGTTTGTTGTTGGAAATCAGCAAGGCTTGCTGTAAGTGCGTCAGGCAGAGCCCGCCGGCCCTACGCAACGGTTCATCCAGATCATCGATGAGATACTGCAACAGATCTTTGATCGACCTGGTTTCGGAGGCCTCCGCCCGCATGCAAGCGGGACAGGGCGACTTCTCCGTCTTACGTCGCTCATCCCGTTTCGAAAAAAGGGTGCGACGTGAGGAAACATTGCCATGACGCAACTGGTTCAGCGCCGTCTTCAGCATGTGTTGCTCGATGATGCCGGCGCCCAGGCGATTGCCCGGGAACGTCAGCAACTCGCGGCTGTGATAATAACAGAAACCGAGCGAGTCTTCCAGTTTTCGGCGAATGCCCGGATCGTTGACGCTCTCATAAAGCAGCGTGTCCAAATACTTGTACCCGGCAACCTGGCCGATGTGGCAAATAGGGCATCCGGGTTGCTGAAGTGCATCCTGAAGCTTTTGGTATGAAGCGTGTTTTTCGGACATAGCGCTGCCGGTGGGGCTCAATCAGCGGTCAGGGGTCACGTTCGCTGGCGGGGTTGGCGTCCACTGTGGGGGATAAGCAACTTTACACCATTTTGGGGCGCTTGCAAATTTCGTCCACACGCCCGGCCCCGATCTTGCTCCCGGCCGTGCGCGTCACCCGACCAACCTATTCCTCAAGGATTTCTCGCAGGCAAGACAGCCAGAAGTCGGCGTATTGCGCCCAAAACACGAAGTTGCAACCCCAGTGCGGGGCCGGATCCGACATGTAGGCCAGCACCTTGCCCTGGCCGAATTGGCCCACCGTCACCAACGGATCACCGGTTTCCTGGACAGTGAGCAACACATCGCATCCTGGCCGGGACTCGACCTGGTTGTAGCCGAGGATAGGCGGGAAGGTGGCGAAATCGACGCCAGCGAATGCGGCCCGGCCGGGTTCGGTCACCCGCGCGGTGTACCCCTCGGTGCTCTCGACCAGATCCTCGAAATCGAGACAAACCACCGGCAGGATCTCCCGCAGGCGGGTCCGGTTCCACCCCCCTTTGCCCATCTCGCCTGTGAAAGAGAGCCAACCGCCCAGGAACATCATGCGTTTTCCCGCCTGCACCGCTTCCACCGTCAGCCGCACCCGGTCGGGATAGGTGAGCACCCGGGTTCCGAACTTCGTACGATCAAAAAAGCTGGGGGCCAGTTGGAAATTCTTGGCTTCGACATCGCTGAAAATGATGACATCGTAGTCGGCCAGGATTTTTTCGTACTCGCCCGGCCCCAGTTTGTAGAAATCCCAGGTGGCCACGTCCTCGACCTGGTGCTCGCCCGAACTTTCCAGCGCTTCCTTGAGCCAGCGCCCGTAATAATACATGTCCAGGCCCTTCCAGGCGTAGTTGAAGGGCGTTTCGGCAAAGGTCGGCCCCAGGCTCACGGCCCAATCGCCAACGTAATAGATTTTAGCCATGTGTTGTGCATCCTATCTAGATCATGGTTTTGAGCGCTTCCGCCATTCTTTCCAGCGCCGCCTGGATATTTTCCCGCGAGTTCGAGTAACAAATCCGCAGGTAGCCCTCGCCATAGTCGCCAAAAGCCGTGCCCGGCAGCAAGGCCACGCCAGCTTCTTGCAACAAGTAATCGGCCAATTGCGCGGAAGGCAAGCCAAAACGTTTGACATTCGGGAAAACGTAGAAAGCGCCTTGCGGCGTCTGGCAGGTGACGCCGGGAATGGCGTTGAGCCCGGCCACGATCAGATCCCGACGCCGCTGGTACTCGTCCCGAACAGCTTCCACCTGCGCCTGGGGGCCGGCAAGCGCCTCGATGCCGGCAATCTGGGTGAAGGTGGCGGTGCAGCCCACCGAGTGGGTCAACAACAAACCCACTTTTTCCGCCAATGCCTCCGGCATGATGCCGAATCCCAGTCGCCAACCGGCCATGGCGTAGGTCTTGGAAAAGCCATCCACGATGATCGTGCGTTTTCTCCCTCCGGCCAACGCCGCGATACTCGTGGCCCCGTCGTCTCCGTAGACCAACCGCATGTAGATTTCATCCGCCATGATCCAGGCGTCGTAGCGCTCGGCCGCGGCCAAAATGTGGGCCAGATCAGCGGTCGGGATCACGCCGCCGGTCGGGTTAGCAGGGGTGTTGAGGATGATCAGACGGGTGTTTTCGTTGATGAGGGCGTCGAAGGCCTCCAAGTCGAAGGAAAAATCGTTCTCCTCCAACAAGGGAACGGGAACCGGCTTCCCACCCGACAACTCAATTACAGTTTTGTAGCTGGGAAAACCGGGATCAGGATAGATCACTTCATCGCCCGGCCCCACCAAAGCCATCGTCGGCAAGAGCAGAAAAGGTTTCGCCCCCGGCCCCACGACCACCTGCTCCGGTGAGACCGTGATCCCGCGGCGTCTGCCCGCGTCTTCGGCGATGATAGCGCGCAGTTCGGGGATGCCAGGTGGCGGGGTGTAACGGGTCTGGCCACTGGCAATCGCCCGCACGCCGGCCATGCTGATGTTGGGGAAGGTCTGGAAATCGGGCTGACCGATTTCGAGGTGGATGATGTCGCGGCCCTGCGCTTCCAGGGCCTGCGCCTGCGCCAAAATGGCGTAAGCGCCTTCTTCCTGCAGGCGGCTAATTCTGTTTGCGAATCGATCGGGTTGCTTGTTCACGGCTACGAAACGGGAGCGGTTCTGCGACGCGATGCTTACTGTGGTTCCAGGTAGGCGCTCACATTGATATATCCTGACAGATTGCATTCTGTCATGGATCGGTTGTTATAGGGCGAGATGCTGACTGTCTGCTGCTTGTCGCCAAACGCCGCCGAAACGACCAGCGCCCCGTTATCGACACGATAGGTTGAGTTCTCATCGGTGTGGGCGTTCAGGTGCAAAACGCAGGGGCCAGAAAGCGCGTCAGGGTCTTCGTCGAGCAGTTGCAATTGGATTCTGAGATCACCTTTGTACGTGAAAATATCGACTTTGCCATCGATTGTCACGTCGTAGTCGGAAAGAGATTCCACTACGCCGTTGCCAACGGTGAGCCAGATGAATTTCTTAATTTTGAGTGTCTGTTTTTGGCCTGGATAGCCTCCATCGGCCACGTATTGTAAAATGCTTGCCACTGTGTTGCCTCGTAAAATGGGAGATTGATCGGTGTCAGAAAGGGGTATAATAACAGGCTCCCGTTTCGTGCTTGGGAGCCTGTCGGTTACTGGTTGTGAGACTGCCTCCAAACGCTACAAGGAGGCGTTTTCGGAATGACTATTCGGCTTCAGCGTCGGCGGTTTCGATTTGCGGCGCTGCATTTTCAGCGTGGAAGTCGCTGACCCAGCTTTCCAGCTCTTTGCCAGCGACCTCGCGTCCACCCAGGCCAAAGGCGAGGGCGATGGCGAAGGCGAGAGCGCCGAGGGTCAGGCCGAAGGCCAGGTTGATGATCGAATCGGCCAGCCCCATTTGGCTGAGAGCCATTGCCGTCGCCAGGGCGATGACGGCGATGCGGCCAAACATGCTTGCCAGATTCTTGTTGGGCCAATTAGAGGCCTCGACGACTTTACCCACCAGGCTCGCCAACCAAAGCCCCAGCCCAAAGATGATCAGGCCAATGACGATGCGCCAGGCGAAGGCGATGAATTGCGCCACGATCAGCGAGAGCGCCGGGATATTGAGCAGCGATGTTGCGGCCATCACAGCCAGCAGCATGATCGCGACCAATACCAGGTAGCCAACGATGTTCGAGGGGGAGCCTTTACCCGTTGTCGCTTCTTTGGACAGGCCTAGCGTGACCATGATGTTGTCGAAGCCGATGCCTTCCAGGACGTCCGCCACCAAATCCGCCACCAGGCGGGCGATGATATAAGCCACGAACAAGACGACGGCGGCGGCGAGAACGGCCGGAATCGCCGTAAAGATGGTGTCGAGCATGTTGCTGAGCGGCTGAGTCAGTGAATCCAACTGCACAGCCTCCAGTGATGAAATGATCACCGGAATAAGCACCAGTATGAATACGATCAACCCGATCAACCCGGACAGATTCTGTTTGCCCAACATTTTGCTTAGCCCGATCCGATCGCTGAATTCATCCGTGCCGATGGCCGCCAGGAACGCGGTGACGATGCGGCGCAGAATCTTGGCCACAAACCAGCCTACGACCAGGATGACGACCGCGGCGAATAGCTTGGGCAAGAATGCCATGATATCGTCGAGCATGCCCGTCAGTGGGGCCACAAGGCTCTGGAGACCCAGCGCGCCCAAGATCGGGGGCAGGAAAATCAACCAGACCAGCCAGTAGACCGCATCGGATAGGGCTTTTGACACCGACATTCTTTCGGGATCAACATCGTCGCCCAGCCGTTTATCCACATTGGCGGTTTGCAAAACGCGTTTGGTCAGCCCGCGCAAGATGGTGGCGACAAGCCAGGCCACGACGATGAGGATGCTGGCGGCCAATAAGCTGGGCAGATAAGCAAATATGGTATTGAGCAAGGCGTTGAGCGGCTCGGTGATGATGGTTAGCCCCAACACCTCGAAAAAGGCCACCAAAACGAAGAGCATGAGGATATAGAAGATGATCTTGGCGATTCCATCTTCTACTTTTGGAACATTCCCATCGCCAGCCCAATTGGCGACGCGATTGTCGATGCTCGTGCGCTTGAGCAACTTGCCCACGAGTCCAGATATCCATTTGGCTACAAGCCAACCGATGACGAGCACCAACACCGCGCCAAGTAAGCGCAGCATAAGTGCAATGATTGGCTGCCAGATGGCAGCAGAAAAGATGTTTTCCATGTTAAGAGCTCCTTTGTGAGAATGGATCAGAAATGGATCAGAATGGTTTGTAAAGGCGAAATCGGTGAGAGGCGCGATGCGCCACTGCTTTCGTCATACAAAGATTGAGTGGAGGGGGTAGTTTTTTCTTGACTGATTTTGGCCAGCGTCAGTCAAACCTGAACCATAACCTGAATGGGCAAAAAGAGTGATTCCTGAGTTTTCAAGAAAATGGTTTCTATTGATTATTGGCGAAAACCGGCTTATTGTCAAAATAAAACAAAAGACGATTTTCCAGGCATTTGACAAGATCGAAGGACGGGACAACAGGCGACAACAAAACCGCCGCCCCAGCGAATAACTCCGAAAGAGTCTGCCAGGGCGGCGATAGGTGTGATGATTGGAAATGGCGATCAGGCTACTTCGCCAGATAGCTCAGGCCATCTTTGCCGCCACTGCTGAGGATTTGTAGTTGTCCGCCATAGACCTGGTAGCCCGTCGCCGCCTGCAATAGGGTCAGGTAGGCCTGCTCTTGCTCCATGACGCCGGTAGGATCCTCACAGATCTGTTTGGAGACGATCAGAGGACTGATGCTCAGACTGTTGTCAGGGCCGACTGTGTAGGTTCCATTGTACGTGTTGCAGCCTGCAGAGCCGGACAGTGTGCCGTCGGCGCTGAAGACTGCCGTGATCTCGGTTCCTGGCAGCACCGGCTGCGGAGCAGCGCGCCCCTTGAACATGGAATCGAGCAGCCACGCGCCTAACAGATCCTGGCCGGGAGGAGGTTCGGGGGTGGGAGTGTCTGGCGCTGGCGTTGGCGGTTCGGGAGTGGGGGGTTCAGGCGTGTCGGTCGGAACGGGTTCTGGGGTGGGGGTGGGAGGCGCATCCTGGACATCGACGAAGGCGGATTGTTGCGCAGTCCCACCGTGTTCGGAATCGACGACCAGTTTGTATTCCACCTGGCCAGCCGCGGGCGGACAATCCTGCTGTGAGCCCGGGTTGGCCGGGTCGCGCAAGATCACCTCGTCACCTCTGAAAATGCGCACCGACGCCAGGCCACTGCCGCCGAAATTCCATTCCAGCTGGACGCATTGCCCCAAGGTGATCTGGGCCGGGGTTGCCGTGAAGTTGTAGATCACCGGTCCTTCCGGTGTTGGTTCAGGCGTGGCGGTGGGAGGAACGGCGGTCGGTGTGGGCGTAGCCGGCGATGGTTTTTCCACATCCACGTACTGCACAGCGCGCGACGTTCCGCCCGCGCCGCTAGCTTCCAGTGTGTAGGCCACGGACTGCGGGCCGGGCGGGCAGTGTTGGGTGGAGCCTCGCACCGGCGCGCGGTCCCAAATCACATCGTTGTTGGCGCTCAACCGCACCCGGTTGATGTTGCCGCGCACATCCCATTTGATGTTTACGCATGCGCCGATTTCGATGGCCTGGGGCTGTACGGAGAACTGCACGATGTCCGGAGCGTTGGGCGCGGGTTCCACATAGATGGTGATGGTGCGGGTTTCGACGCTGCCATCCAGTTTTTCCACCCTGAGGTTGTAGGTTGTGGTCGCTGTCGGGCATACGGTGCGGCTCCCCGTGCCTTCGACGCCATGTTGTCGCCAATCCTGTCCATTCTCGTAAAGATATACCGCCTGGACATTCTGCACACCCCAACGGACGGTCGTGCACTCGCCCTGTTTGATCTGGGTGCGGTCGGCGCTGAACTGGATTTCGGGCGAAGGCGTCTGGGTGGGGGCAGGCGTGGGGGTTGGCGCTTGCGGCACGCGGATGCCCACGTAAATGCGCTGTCCAAAGGCTTGCCCCTTGCCATTTTTCATCTTCCAGAAACCCTGGTAGATGCCGGGCGTGGTCGGGGCCACGAGATCGACGTAGATGTCGTAGGTTTCTCCCGGTGCAACTTTGCCCTGGATGGGCGTGGGTTGCCCGCCCATGCTCGCTGCGGGGACATTGCCCCCATCCGGCGCGAGCAGATAGGCGCTATCCCAGTTACACGTGCCCGTATTCTTGAGTCGCCAACC